>JBAXZU010000023.1:0-17158 GCA_041670225.1 Bacilli bacterium
AAATTCGAGAAAAATAGGCATAACAAACGAAAACAATCCTGATGTTGTAGGCGGAATTGATTTCTTAAGAGATGTAAATCTTGGGAAAGGCAGAAAGCTTACCGGAACTGCGGTAGTTGTCGGTGGCGGAAATGTTGCCATCGATGTTGCCAGAACCGCACTTAGACAAGGAGCCGAAAAAGTTCATCTTTATTGTCTGGAAAGCCGCGAAGAAATGCCATCCAGCAAAGATGAAATTATCGAAGCTGAAGAAGAAGGAATTATCATCCATAATGGATTCGGACCTAAAGAGATTGTTGTTACTGATGGAAAACTTACAGCAATCAATTTCAAGAAATGCGTTCGCGTTTTTGATAAAGATCATCGTTTCAATCCTGAATATGATGAAAACACTACTGAACTTGCACCTTGCAATATCACTTTATTGGCTATTGGCCAATCATTCGATTACGGAAAGATCTTTGAAGGAACCAATGTAGCTTTAACTAGACGACAGACAGTTATTGCCGACCCTTATACTTATCAGACTAATGAACCGGATATTTTTGTCGGTGGAGATATCCTTAATGGTCCTTCCTTTGCGATTGTTGCAATTGCAGACGGAAAACAAGCCGCTATTTCATTACATCGTTTTGTCCAGCCAGGCCAGACGCTTGATGCCGGAAGAGAACATAGAAACTTCAAAGACCATTTGATTGATTTAGACAATATTGATTTTTCTGGATTTGATAAAGCTCCCAGACAGATTCCAGCTGTTGGAGCTGTCGATACCACTAGCTACAAAGATAATCGTGGAATTTTAACCACTGAACAGTTAGAAAAAGAAGCGGATCGTTGCTTAAAATGCGGCCGTGCCATTGTCGATCAGAATCTTTGTGTCGGATGTGGACAATGCGCAATCCAATGCAAATTCGATGCTGCCCATCTTATTAAGAGAACATCAATTTATGCTAAGGGATTTGAATCTATGCTTCCACAAGCTGCCGGACACATGGTAAAGAGAACAATCAAGATTGCTGCCAAGGCAATCCACAAGGATTAACCCTAATGCACGAATTAGGACTTTGTTCTCAGCTTTACGATACGCTTATTTCCGTAATGAAAGATGAAGAGCTTAAAGAAATCTATGAGGTGACACTCACTATCGGAGAAGCAACTGGCGTTGTTACCCGGTTCATGGATGAGTGTTGGCCGGCGGTAGTCGAGAATACAGTTTTGTCTTCAACAAAACTGAAGTATAACTATGTCAAAGTAATTGGTCATTGCCATAATTGCGAAAATGATTACCCAGTAAGTGAGAACCATGGTAAATGTCCTAAATGCGGAGTAGAAGATTATGACATGTTGACAGGCTATGAATTTGAGGTCACTTCAATAAAAGCTCATTAATTCACTTTCAAAGATTTGCGTTTATTCTTTTAATGATATAATAATCATATGGAAAAAGAATACTCCGAATTAAACAAAGAATTATCAGCACTTAATTTAGACTATGATGTGCTGCAATTAGAAGTTCGTGAAGAATACGTTTCTACTATTCTTAAATATTTCGCTATGCTTAAATGGGAGCTGGTATCAAACAACGAAAATGCTCGTTTCTTTGATATCCGGCTCCTTTCTTTTAGAAGAAAACACTTCATCGAAAACAAAGTTCAGCTGCAAAGACTGGAAGGTGAATTAGAAGAGGTCATTGACTTAATTGAGACCAAAAGAATCAGAAAACATTTGCCTTACCTACTTTCACTTTTTATTTTAGGTTTTCTCCTTATTGTCTCACTCACCTTCGGATCACTATTTCATTGCAATGTTTTTAACCTCGATAACTATGTTTTATTTGAAACAAGCTTCTTTGTTATTTCTGGAATGCTTTCTATTGCAATCTCGATAAATTCCTACGTTTTGAATAAAAGTTCTGAAAAATATTTCAAATATATTATGTCCAAATATGATAAGAAAATTAATGAACTCGAAGCTAAAATAACAGAGGCAGTGACAACCTTATGAGACCCCAGATTCATAAAAGCAAATCTTCACAAACCAAGCCTTTTAAAATTAGAACCGATGATAATCATTCAGGAAAAATCCGACTCCTGATTGTTGTCTTATTGATTTTGGCTGAAATGACTATCTTCGCTTTGTTATATGTATGGTTGGTAAAAGTCTTTTGGTATGTCTTGATTATTTCGTATGTATTAAGCTTTATTTCTCTTTTCGGAATCATTAACAGCAACAAAAACAGCAACTCAAAAGCAGTTTGGTGTGTTCTTATTCTCGTACTCTTCCCAATCGGTTTTTTCTTAGCTTTTCTGTCTGATGAAAAAGTATTCTTTTTCCGTCATCGAAAACGTTATGATCAAATCTTTAATTCCACAAAAGATATTATCCCTATAAATAATACTTTCAATAATCAGTATTCCTCTTATCTTTTGTCAGTCGGTGGCTTTCAAACCTACGTAAACACTAAGATTCATTATTTTTCTTATGGCAACCAGTTGTTTGATGATATCATGTCGGAAATCATGAATGCAAAAAAATACATTTTCTTGGAATATTTCATTATTTCGGATGGACGTCTATTAGAACGTCTCCTCGCTTTGTTAGAAATGAAAGTAAAAGAGGGTGTTGAAGTCAATATCATATATGATGATATGGGATCAGCAAAAACCTTATCTGCAAAAACTATACTTAGGATGAAGAAATCCGGCATTAACGTCTACTCTTTCAACAACCTAATACCAGTGTTTGCCTTAGTTATGAATTACCGTGATCACCGAAAGTTCTGTATTATTGATGGAACAATTGCGTATACAGGTGGTTCAAACATTGCCGACGAATATGTCAATGAAAGAAGAAATTATGGTTTTTGGAAAGACAACGGAATAAAAATCGAAGGTGAAGCAGTTTCCACTTATACATTAGCTTTTTTAAGACAATGGGAGTTCATCCATAATTCACCAATTAACTATCAGAAATACCTTGATATTATTCCTAATGAAGTCAACACTTTTGAGGAAGCTGATGAAATCACCATTCCTTATGTTGATGGTCTGGATTATGTTAACAACATCGGAAAAGAAATGTATATGAAGATGATTTCTGATGCTACAGAAAAACTATACATCATGACTCCTTACCTAGTTTTGGATGATACTATGCTGAATCTTTTAGCCATCAAAGCCAAATCAGGAGTTGATGTTCGCATTATTTTGCCAATGAATCCTGATAAGAAATTTGTCTATATGGTTTCAAGATATAACGCCGAAAAATTAATGAAATCCGGCGTTAGGGTTTATCTTCTCAAAAGTTCATTTCTCCATTCTAAAGTTGTTATCAGCGATTCCCGAGCAATTGTCGGTTCAATCAATATGGATTTGAGAAGTTTCTACCAACAATTTGAGTCAGCAGTCTTTTTCACTGGATTAGAGCTAGTCACCTCAGTTTACAATGACTTCGAAGAATCCTTTTCTTTATCTAACGAACTTAAGGAAATTGATATTAAAAAACATTCCCCGTTCTTTGGCATATTCGTATATTTCCTTATGTTCTTCTCACCTTTAATGTAAAAAAGGGCATCTCTGCCCTTTTAAATTTTGCTCAAAACCTCTACGAAAATCTTATAGGTTTGTTCTAATTGAGGAAACGCCTTAACAGCTTCCTCATTTTTATTTGCTCGAAGGAATTCTACAACTACACAAGTATCGGAATATAGTTTCGAAAGACCAAGATTGCCAGAAACACCTTTCAGATTATGAGCGAATCGAAAAGCAGCAGCATAATCCTTTTTATCCATTGAGGCTTTACAATCCTCAAAATTAGTATCTGAAGAAAATTTTCGGACAAATTTAAAATAAAGATCCTTATTTCCGCAAAAACGTTCCATGCAGCCATCAACATCAACACCGTTTAATTTTAAAAATTCAATATCATTGTCCATACTTTTTTTATTATATCACCCCAAAAAAATAAGGCAACAAACATTTGGTAAATTTTGATGAATATCGTTTTTTTAGAAAACTTTATTTTACTAAAGTATTGACTTTTGATTTCATAAAAGATATTATTATCTCCGTGCTTTATTACACTAAAGTGAGGAAAACATGAAAACTAAAACATTAATTATCAGTCTGTTACTTCTTTCAGTCTTATCATCTGGTTGCTCTGAAACCAAAAAGCTTAAAGGCTTTGATATTGATTTAGCAAGAAAGGTTGGAGAAAAACTAAACCTGGATGTTGAATTTGTTGAAATCATTTGGGAAAACAAGGAATTGGAACTTAACGCTAAAACCATTGATCTTATTTGGAATGGAATGACTATTACCGAAGAAAGAAAAGAGAATATGGAAATGTCTGTTCCATATATGGAAAATGGGCAGGTAATCATTTCCAAGACAGCTTTTAATTCGGCTTTGTCTGCTACATCCGAATACAAAATCGCTTATGAGCAAGGAAGTGCAGGAAATGACTTAGCCGATAGTGACTCTCTTTTCCAATCCTGTCAGAAAATCGAGGTTTCTAGCCAAATAGATGCTTTAACCGAAGTATTATCAGGAACAAGTGACTTAGCAATTATTGATAGTGTCATGGCGGGGTATTATTTAACAAATAGCTCATATTCTTCATTGAAAATACTTTCTGAATATTCATTTGAAAATGAATTCTACGGAATTGGCGGAAGGAAAGGGGATAAGGCTTTAATGGCTAAGATTAACGAAACTTTATCTGCTTTATACTCAAATGAAAGCACTTTAGCAATAGCTCAGGAATATGGCTTGGAAGACGTCCTTGTCGCTCCTACTGCTTATGATTCATATGACTCAATCACCGATAAATCTTCTTATGAAACAATTTCTGAAAAGGGTGTTTTAAAAATCGGATACACAGTTTTTGCTCCTATTGCCTTTGAAGGTTAATACATGAATTTTACTGACGTCACACTTGAGCTTTTAAACGGCTTTGGAATCACCTGCCTTCTATTTATTGTCACTTGGATATTATCAATTCCACTTGGTGCTGTTTTTTGCTCTGTTTCGCTGATTAAAAACAAATATGTGAATATGATTATGCATGGGTTTATCTGGATAATCCGGGGAACCCCACTAATGCTTCAGATAATTGTCGTCTTTTATGTTCCTGGTTTACTCTTCAACTTACCAGCTTTTGATAGAATGGTAGCCGTAATTATTGCCATTGTTATCAATTATGGGGTCTATTTTTCGGAAATATTCCGAGCTGGTTACGAAAGTATCGACAAGGGACAGTCCGAAGCTTGTAAAATGCTGGGAATGAATAGAAGGCAATCTTTCTTTAGAATCATTCTCCTTCAAGTTGTCAAAAAGACCATTCCTCCACTATCAAACGAGACCATTTCCTTAGTCAAAGATACGGCCTTAGCAAGAGTTATTGCAATAAACGAAGTCATCATGGCAGCCCAGAAAATAGTCTCAACGTATGCCATAATATGGGTCCTTTTTTACACTGCGGTTTTTTATCTGGTTCTAAACGGATTATTAAGTTTTCTGCTACATAAACTGGAAGATAAATTAAAATATTTCGAGGCAAAATAAATGGCATTTTTACAAGTTAACGATCTTAGTAAATCATTTGGAACAAGCGAAGTCCTTAAGGATATTTCCTTTACCATGGAAAAAGGGAAAACGCTGACAATTATCGGGAACTCAGGTAGCGGAAAAACAACACTTTTAAGGATTCTTTGCTACCTTGAAAACAAAAACAATGGTATAATCTCTTTAGAAGAAAAAATCATTAATGGTGATAAAACACTTTACCAGAGTGA
The DNA here is from genome assembly GCA_041670225.1 of Bacilli bacterium. GTDB lineage: Bacteria > Bacillota_I > Bacilli_A > RFN20 > CAG-288 > Enterosoma. Next base: position 5,795 of record JBAXZU010000023.1, read on the forward strand.
TGTTTCTGAAAATCGTAGAAATTTCGGTTTAGTTTTTCAGTCTTTTAATCTCTTTCCTCAATATACTGTCCTAGAAAATATCATGCTTCCGATAAAACTTGCTATCAAAAAAGAAGCTCATGATAAGTTCTTAAATCTCCCCCTTTCTAAACGCCGCAAAGCCCGAATCGCTTTCTCTAAGCAAAGATTGCAAGAAGAGGAAGAAAGAATTGATGGCTTACTTCAAAGAATGAACCTCTCATCAAAACGTAATTCCTATCCTTTGTCATTAAGCGGAGGAGAAGCCCAGAGAACCAGCATTATCCGTGCAATGGGTCTTAAGCCTAAGATTCTCTGCTTCCACGAACCCACTTCAGCCCTTGATCCCAAGCTTAAGTCGGAAGTCGCCGAGACCATTCTTAAGCTCAAAGAACAGAATACGACGATGATTGTAGTCACACATGAGATGGAGTTTGCAAAAAGAATTTCTGATCAGGTCATCTATATGGAAAATGGGCGGATAGTTGAACAAGGGGATAATTCTATTTTTGAAAATCCGAAGACTAACGAATTAAACAATTTTCTTTCAATGGAGGTTAATTAATATGAAAAAAGAAGTTTCCAAACTCAAAGCCGAAGAAATGAATGAACTTTATCAGGCCATTTTAGCCATAAAGAATCCAAAAGAATGCAAAGACTTTCTAGATGATTTATTAACAGAAAAGGAAAAAATTGCACTTTCCGGAAGAATCCACTGTGCTAAACTTTTTATTGATGGAAGAACTTATTTAGAAGTCACGGAAGAAACTTCCGTTTCTTCGGCAACTTTAGCCCGCGTTAGCAAATGCGTCAAGAAAGGCAAAGGCTACAATAAGGTTTTAAAGCGAGCAAAAAAAGCCGCTGAAAAGGCTTCTGAAGCTGTTGATGAATCCGAAATCACTGAATAAAAAAGAATCACTGACGAGCAGGATTCTTTTTAAGCTTAAATTCCAGGAATGTTTGTTTTGCCATCCTTATCGGGATGGCTTTTCATATATTCAGCAATCGGCTTGAAATTCTTGTCAGCGTTTCCGACTTTGCACTGGGAAGACTTTTTAGCTTCGCCTTTGACTAAGGCTTCAGCCAGTTCATGGCATCCAGGATAACCGCAATTGCCACAATTAGCCCCAGGAAGAAGCTTTTCGACATCCTTGATACGAGGATCTTCTTCAACATGGAAGAACTTAGTAGCCCAGACCAGAACAGCTCCTAAAACAATTCCGATTCCTAATAGAATCAGAAAAGCATATAAAGCGTACATCCAATAATTTTCTGTGACAGTTTCGCTAAGGAATACCATATCATTTATTCTCCTTTTCATTTTCTTCAGTCTTATCGGAATTCTTTTTTTCGGTGCATTTCATTGAGGTCTTATTGTAATAGAGATTGAAATGACAGCCTTCCTGCTCACATCCATGACATTTTTCGTCGCTAGGTTCCATTCCCTCACACCCTTTAGGCGGAGGAGTCTTCTTATAAAGAATAAAGCTGACAATAAAGACGATCAAGAAGAAAAGTATTACTAAAATGGCGACAATCCAATTTACTACTGGAGACATTAGCTAATAATTCCTGAGAAACCCATAAAGGCAATAGCCATCAAGGCAGCAGTAAGTAAAGCAATCGAAACACCGCGGAAAGCCTTAGGAACATTACTTTCTTCAAGTCTCATTCGGATAAAGGAGAAAACGCAGATAATAACTAAGAACCCAACTCCGGTTCCAATAGCATTTGCCATGGATAAAGCAAAATTCAATCCAGTATCAGTATTGTTCTGAACAACACCTAGAACAGCACAGTTAGTAGTAATTAAAGGCAAATAAATACCGAATGATTTATAAAGAGCTGGAGAATACTTCTTGATAAATAATCCAACAACCTGAACTAAGGAAGCAATGACAAGAATATATGTCAAGGTATCCATAAAGGGAATGTTAAGGGGAGTAAGGACGAAAGTATAAATCGGCCAACAAATCAAGGAAGCAAAGACAATAACAAAGACGACAGCCACACCCATAGAGAAAGCTGACTTTACCTTATTGGAAACACCGACAAAGGCACAGATGCCGTAGAATCTATTAAGGACAACATTATCAATCAGCATAGAGGATACAATAGCCAAAAGAAAGGCAGTAATTGCATTAGCCATTTTAGTTTGCTCCCTTCTCTAAAGCCTGGCTCTTCTTTAAAGCCAATTCTTTTTTCTTATTGACAGACTCGACATTCTTCTGATGAAGCTTGTTAGCCTGAATAATAGCAACGATTAAGCCAAAGACAATGAAGGCGCCGGCAGGATTAGTAAACAGTGACATCGAATAGTCATAAACAACAACACCGGATGAATTAACAAATTTCAGGACCGGAATGGAGAATTTGGGAATGAAAGTAAAGATGCCGCCTATAGTAAGCATGCCAGTGCCTAAGATTTCACGGACAATGCCGATTATTGAAATAGCAATGGTATAGCCAATTCCATTTCCGATACCATCAAGGATAGAATCAACAACCGTATTTTTATTGGCAAAAGCCTGAGCACGGCCTAAAACAATACAGTTAACGACCAGCAAGGAAAGGAAAACACCTAAGGAAGAATAGAGTTCAGGCAGGAAGGCATTAGTGAACATCTTGGTCAGAGTAACAAAAGCGGCAATGATAACAATGTAGCAAGGTGTTTCAACTTCTTCAGGAATAATCTTTTTCAGTAAGGAAATCAAAGTATTGGAACAGGTAACAACAAAGAGGAAAAGTAATCCCATACCGAAGCTAGCTTCAAAGGAGGTGGTAACAGCCAGGGCCGGACAAGTACCAAGCATGGCTACAAAAAGAGGATTCTGTTTCCAAATACCGGAAATAAAGGATTCTTTATGAATATTATTTTTCTTTAATTCACTCATTTTCACTTTCCTCCGTAAAATCAATAGCCAACAGTTCAGTCTTTTTAAGTCCTAAGGCAATCTCATGAGCTTCAGTGACCATGCTTTGAATCAGCTTAGCTCCATAGGTGGCTCCGCATTTAACATCATCAAGGGCAGAGGATTTATCATCACTGGAGTTGTAAGCATCGACATAGTTAGGCTCTAATTTGTTCTTATATGTTTCAGTATCAGTAATTATGACAATTTTTCCTAAATCGCCGTCTTTTTCGATTCCAACAACCAAAGAAATATCACCATAGCCATTCTTGCCATAAGCTTTAAAGACATAATCTCCGGTTGGGGAGAAAGTCCAGCCTTTGGTCACATAATCAAGGTTAAGGTCAGAAACATCATAAGAGACATAATCAGAAGAAGAACCACCATAAACAGCTAATAAGGAAGAAGCTTCACTCTGAACCTCATTTTGCTTAATAACAGGAGCAGTGATAGCATTTGCTACACCAATCAGAACAGCACTGATTGAGGCAATTAATCCCAAAGTCAGTGAAACTTTCACATATTTTTTTAAAGTTTCATTCATTTTGAACACCCCCACTGAACACTTAAAGCCCAGATAATAATCAGAAGTCCAACAATAAAGACCGAGGCAGTAAGAACAATCTTCTTCCAATTCCATTTATTTCCGGACCATTTGTAATAATCAATCATCGGAGTAAGAAGATTACCTATCAGAATGGAGAAAACAACGCCTTCGGGATAAGATCCAAATAAACGAATCAAAGCTGTACAGATAGCTAAAATCACTCCATAGAGAACACGTCCAGGTTTAGTGATTGGACTGGTAACTGGATCAGTCGCCATAAAGATAGCACCAAAGAGCAGTCCACCTGACAAAAGCTGATAAGTCATGAAATAGAAAGGATTAACAATAGCTTTAGCATGGCCGGTGGAAGTGACAGAAATGACAATTCCGCTAAAAAGCATCAAGATAGCAAAGGCACCAACGTAAGAAAGGGTGATTCTCCAGTCAATGGTATGTCTGACTATCAAATATACAAGCGAAAGAAGAAGGACAAGCTTGCAGGCTTCGCCCATAAGTCCTGGTGTCTGGCCTAAGAAAAGTTCCAATAAAGAATAATTTGATAAGTTAACAACTTTATCAGCCATAGAAATATTTGATAAAGAAGTGGAAGAGGCAATTATGGAATCACCAATACCGGAAGAAGCAAAGGCGTCAGTAGAGCCAAAAGGATCAGTAGTTACAGTATAGGAAGAAAAGCAAAGTTTGGAGAAAACCATACCCACGGCAGCGGGATTGAAAATATTCTGACCAAGTCCTCCAAAGACGAGTTTTCCGATGACCATACCGAAGATTCCTCCGGCAATCATCGATACCCAGTAAATTCCCGCAGGAGAAGTTTCAACTGGCATAATTAAGGCAAAAATCAAAGCTGAAACCAATGGTGCTAAGAAATTCTCCCGATGATAGGCTTGAACGCCTTTCTGGAGATTTTCCTTTAACGAATGTTTTTCGCCATCGTAAGGAATACGGTTCTGAATGAGAACAAAGATAAACTCACAAAGTTCCATCACTGCAACTGATAAAAGAATGTTTCGTAAAGCAAAAAGCTTATAAACAACTAAGGAATAAATAATGACTGGAATCAAAGCAATGCAGACATCGCCCATCATGGAGGCAACGCTGTCTTTTCTTCTGATATGTGGACTTTTTTCTTGAATAATCTGCATTATGGTAACCTCTGGATAATTTTGGCACGTTCAACAAATTCTTTGACATTGATATTACTGGTACAGCTGTAAGAACAAAGACCGCAGCCAATACATTTCATCGGATTGAGAGCTTTTATTTTTGCCTTATCAACTGGCATACTCTGCATTGTCTTCATGATAGTAACCGGCTGAAGTCCGACTGGACAAGACAAAATACAGGATCCACAGCGAACGCAGGAAGTTGCATCAATCTGATGATAATCAAGAATTATGATTGATGTGACAGTCTTAGTGAGAATACAGTCATCAGTAGTAATGCTGGCTCCCATCATTGGTCCGCCTAAAATGATTTTCTTCGGAATCTCAGGATTCTTATATCCACCGCATTTATCAATCAAAGGTTTAAGGGGGGAACCAATTCTAACATTGAAATTGGCAGGTGCATTGACTCCTTCACCATTGATAGTGACCATTCTCTCAAAAACCGGCATATTGAACTTTAAAGCTAAATAAATACCCCAGACTGTGGAAACATTAACATTAAAGACACCGAATTCACTAGGCAAGTGTCCAGAAGGTACATCAATGCCCAAGGCCGATTTAATCATGGCTATTTCCCAACCCTGAGGATAAAAATCTTTGACAGTACAGACAGTGATATTAAAATCCTTGTATTCGGGATTGCCTAAGGCATTCTGGAAAACATGAATCAAATCACTATGTTTCTTTTTGAAACAAATTCTAGCATCATGACAGTCAAAGGCCCATAAAAGATACTCAATTCCTTTCAAGACCAAATCAGTTCTCTCAATCATGATTTTCTTATCAGCGGAAACATAGGGTTCACATTCGATGCCGTCAATCAGGATGGTTTTGATTTTATTTTTGGTTTGGAATTTAATATAGGTTGGAAAAGAAGATCCGCCTAAACCGACACAGGCACAGTTTTTGATTATTTCAGTCATTTCATCATGGCTTAAGGCTTTTACCTGTTCATCAGTTCTTTCGACAATAGAAGAATCCATGGTGTCCTTGAAATCATTTTTGATTTTAAGGAAATCAACACATTTTCCACTTCGGTGGTAATGCTTTTCTAAGCCTTCATAAGTACCAGAAACAGTCGAATGAACCGGTTGGGTGAAAAAAGCTGCCTGTCGCATGCCAATCACCTGACCCATATTAACATGGTCACCCGGCTTTACATAAATGTCGATTTTCGGACAGCGTGTATTTGCGGTGGCAAGATAGATGTAAGGAGGAACAGGAGCCTGCAATGTCGGCTTTGAACCTGTCAAATGAACATTTCCATGAATTTTTGTTGTTTTCTTTATCATAAGCCCTCTTTGAGTATTTGCCTTAATATTATAGCAAAGTACGCAATAAGTGAGCATAAAATATCAAAATAAATTAATAAAATAATTAAAAAAATTGTCTTTATTTAGGCGTTTTTTTAGTTTTTAAATCTAATAATAAACAAAAACTATATTTTTAATCAAAATTAAAAACACTCATCTTATAAATAATACTTTTTCAGGCTTTTCAAATCGATTGCCCGAATAATGCAATCCTCACGTTTATTCAGATTTGGGTTATAAAGAGCATTCTTCTCATGTCCGATTACCAGCATATGGGCCTTTTTCATGACTTTTCCGCTAAATACATTGCTTTTAATATATTTTGCGGTAATGAAATCAATTTTGTATTCCGTAAAAAGAAACCTAATCAAAGCCTTTAAAGCTTCCGTTCCATATCCTTGATGCCAAAAGCGGGAACCATAAGCATATCCGATTTCACAGGTATGAAGTTTTGGAAGGAAAGAAACAGCACCAATAGATCCAATAATTGTTTTATCAGCTTTCAGTTGGACTACCCAATCCAGGCAAAGACCTTTCTGATAGCCTTCGATTTTACCTTGAATAAAGCATTTAGTGAATTCAGGATTAGGATGAACATCCCATGTCAGATACCTGACAGTCAAAGGATCAGAACAATAATTCTGATAACAGTCAGGATAGTCAGTGATTCTAAAAGGACGAATTATCAGTCGGTCAGTTTCAATTATTGTTTTTTCACCCATAGATTGTTCTCCAATCATTGAAAGAAGTCGGATATAAGTTTAGAATATTCTAGCATAAAATATGGAAGAATACGTAATCTGCATCAAGGCTACACAGGAAAAGCTCTCGGTTGACCTTTTGTTTCAGTCAATCAAATGTCCTAGCCGAATTTATCACCTTAGAAGAGATGTTCTCTTACGGAGAACAATCAATCTTTTCTTTAATCCGGATCACCCACCTATTTTGATTCTGAAAACCGATCGCGATGGTAATGCCCGAGATATCTATTATGGTTACCGCGACCGTTATTCGATGAAAATGAAAAACCGGACAATTTTCTTCCACCGAGGATTATTGACCGTCACCGGACAATTATTCTCCTGGATTGTCCTCCCGCTTTTATTAGCGGGAATCATTATTCTCATCATCTATCTTTCCGGTTATTTAGACTTTCTTAAGAGTGTCCAGTGAAAAACTGGACTTTTTTCTTTGAATTCAGCATTCCATAGGCTAAAATATATAACAAATTTCACCCACAATAACGGAAATCAAAGGAGAAACATATGAATTATCAAGACAAGATTATCGGTGAAGGTATTACTTTCGATGATGTTCTTTTAGTTCCCAGTTATTCTGAGGCTACTCCGGATATGGTTTCACTTAAGACTAGACTCACCAAGCACATTTCCATCAACATTCCTTTCCTCTCAGCTGCCATGGATACCGTCACTGAAGCTGATATGGCTATCGCCTTAGCCAGAGAAGGCGGAATCGGCATCATCCATAAAAACATGACCATTGAACGTCAGGCCGAGGAAGTCGACCGGGTAAAAAGAAGTGAGAATGGCGTCATCAATGATCCCATCACCCTAACTAAGGAAAAGAAGCTTTTAGAAGCTACTTCCTTAATGAGCCGTTACCATATTTCAGGTATCCCGGTTGTCGATAATGATAACCATTTGATTGGAATTATCACCAACCGTGACCTCAATTTCGAAACCGACATGACCAAGACCATTGATGAAGTCATGACCAAAACCGGTCTGATTACCGGCAAAAAAGGAACAACCATTGTTCAGGCAGAAAGAATTCTGGCTCAATATAAGAAAGAAAAGCTCCCTTTAGTTGATGAAGATAATCATCTTTGCGGATTAATTACCTTAAAAGATATTGAAAAATTAAAAAAATACCCAAACAGTGCCAAAGATCAGTTAGGCCGTCTTTTGTGTGGTGCCGGCATCGGAATCACTAAAGATATGGATCTTCGTGTCAAAGCTTTGGTTAAAGCCGGCGTGGATGTCTTAGTTCTTGATAGTGCTCATGGTGATTCCAAAAATGTCATCCTTGCCTTAAAGAAACTGAAACAGGAATATCCCAATGTTGATATCATCGCCGGAAATGTGGCCACCTATCAGGGAGCCAAAGACTTAATGGAAGCCGGAGCTGATGCTGTCAAGATCGGCATGGGTCCGGGAAGCATCTGCACTACCCGTATCATCTCAGGCATGGGTGTCCCCCAGATCACTGCCATCATGGAAGCCAAAAGAGCAGCAGATGAATTTTCCTGCCCAATCATCGCCGATGGCGGAATCAAGTATTCCGGAGATATCTCCAAAGCCATTGCAGCAGGAGCCGACTCAGTTATGATGGGTGCCATCTTCGGAGGCTGTGAAGAAGCTCCGGGCGGTTTTGAATTCTACATGGGAAGAAAATACAAAGTCTACCGAGGAATGGGCTCCATTGCCGCAATGGAACAGGCTCATGGTTCCGCTGACCGTTACTTCCAGACCGGCCATCAGAAACTGGTTCCTGAAGGTGTTGAAGGACGAGTTCCCTACCGTGGTTTAGTCAGTGATGTCATTTTTGAACTATTGGGAGGATTACGTTCAGGCATGGGTTATGTCGGTGTCTCCACCATTGAAGAACTGAAGAACAACAGTCATTTCATCAAAATCACTTCTGCCTCTTTAAGAGAATCACACCCTCATGATATTGATATCACCAAGGAAAGTCCGAATTATCAGGTTGAAAAATAACTAATTGATAAAAGAAAAGGCCGGAATGATTTCCAGCCTTTTTTTGATTAATCTGTTTCTTCAGCTGCTTCAGTAACTTCAGTTTCATTGATTCTCTTGATTTCATCTCTGATTTCTTCTAAGAGAACAATGTTATCAGGTTTAACGACGACTCCAGCGGCCTTAGCAGCCTTAGCCTCTTCCTCTTTCTTCAGTTTTAAGGCAGCAGCTTCCGGATGTTCTTTAGCCCAAGCTAATTCTTCCTTAGCCTTGATATTGGCTTCAAAAGCCAAACGATAAGAATTTAAAGAAGAATAGACCTTCATGACAACAAACAAAGTAATGGCAATGATGAAGAAAGTGATGATGGCATTGATGAATGAACCCCAATCAATGATGGCGGAATTATTATAGAAATAAGTAGTTCCATGCAGGGTATATAAGCCTTTAAGACCATTAAGAGGGTTAGCATCAGTTGGATAAGAAGCCTGATAGATTTCAGCCATAGCATTAATGTCTGAAGCAGCAAAGCTTTGTCCGATGCCGGATAAGCCTTCCTGAGCAGCATTGGCGGCTGGAAGAACAGTAACTAAGCCTTTAATACCACCGGGAACACCCCAGGTGCATAAGCTGAGAAGAATATTAGTAAAGGCGGTGACAATGGCGGAGAAGGCATTACCCATGATAACACCAACAGCCAGATCAACAACTTTTCCTCTAGTAATAAAAGCTTTGAATTCTTTGGTCAAAGCACCTTTCTTGTTTCTTTTTGCTAATTCCTTAGCAGCTTTTTTCTGTTCTAACTCTTCTTTAGTCATTTTAATTTACCTCTTAAAAAATTGTAGTATTTAGTCTTTTTAAATGCAATAACTAATTACCGGTAAACCGCTAAAACTCCGAAAAATAAAGAAATTATTCCGAGAATCAGAAGGTGGGCCGGGTAGTAACCATAAAAGGCGTATTGAAGTTTTTTGCTGGCGAATCCTTTCTTTCCATTATAGAAAAAGAAAATAACGCAAGCCAGAGTACCATAAGTACCAATTGGAACAAATTCCGATGGCAGAAATGTTGAAAAATTATCAAAACGGTAAAGAAGATAGAAAACCATTTCCGTTGCCAGAAGCCCAACTCCCTCAAAAAGGTTGTAATAAAGACGGGAATCATTCTTCAGATAGACATCTTTTTCTAATCCATCGCTGATTGCCTTGTTCTTGAGATAGGCATTGACTAGCTCACGGGCAAAGAAATAGAAGAGGAAAAGGATGATGGAGAAAGCACCCCAATCAGTTTTAAAAAGATAGCCCCAGGAATCATTGATATAAAGGCGGCTGAGAAGCGCGTAAGCAATCGGAAGCAAAGCAAATAGAGAAAACCAGTTGCGTTTTCTAAGCAAAGTAATAGTGAGAACACCAAGGAACAGATCTGTAAAAGCATTTCCAATAACTGGGTTAGAAGCGATAGAAAGATTTGCCACCGCTCCGATAACAAAACCAAAAACATCAAGGATGATAGACAAAACCAAAAGTCTAATGAGATATTTAACGATATTTTTTGAATTATAGGCTCCTTCAACGGCTAAAAAGGCAAAAAGAGGAAAGGCTAATTTTCCAAATGAACGGAGAATCGAATAGATCAAATAGAACTCTCCTGCAGTATCATTACTGATAAAAAGCAGTCCGATATGATCAACTGTCATCAACAAAGCAGCAATGATTTTCAACGCCAGAGAATCAAGGCAAAGAAATTTTCTTTCGTTTTCCATGTTACATTATTCTCGTAAAGAAGGCTGCAATTTCACTACTAGTTCCACTAGAGGCAGAGGTGGCAACTAAAATGGAGATAAAAGAAATAAGATTATTCAGTGAATGAGCGGTCATGCTGGTGGAAATCTTTCCGGTCTTGGCATAGGAAAAACAAAGAATAAAACCGGACATGATATAGACAGGAAGATTTAAAAATTCATTCTGCATTGCTATTAAAGCTCCCGAAACCATTTCAACAGTGATTCCTTCAACACCAGAATTCAGCTGAGCTGCCAAATTCAGATAACCGGAAATACTAGTGAAATCAAAATGTATAGAGGCAAAAATCAAAGAAGAAAAGATTATTCCCAACCATTTATGATTTCCACGATGTCCAATTCCGTCAACTAAGCCGATTCGATAGGTTAGTTCTTCATTGAAAGGAGCAAAAAGAACCAAAGGGAAGAACATGGCAATCGGAAAAGCCTTAACAACATCATTGATAGAATTCTGATTGCTATTAGCTCCATAGATATCTGGGCAGGTTGAAGAATAGATCATCGAAAAGAAAACATTGACTGCAATCATAGCAGCAAAAGCAAGAACTGCATAACCTAAGAATGATGGATTAGTGAAATCCTTAGCAAAGGTTTTATATGTTTTTCTTTTATCAAAGAAGAAAAACATAACGAAGGCTGTGGCAATAAGCAAATAAGAAATGAAAGTCAGCAACGTATTTGCTAAATTATAGTCAATAACACCAGCCCGATAGATTGGTGCGATAATTACCGAAAGTAATTCTCCCAAGATCTGAAAACCTAACCAGCCAATAAGGAAAAAAACAAGTTTTTCCCACCTTGGTAATGCTAGATCCATTCCACTATCAGGAAAGAATTTCCCATTTTGTCGGTCATTTCCGGAGGGC
>JBAXZU010000024.1:0-17147 GCA_041670225.1 Bacilli bacterium
CTTATGGGAGTTTACCGTCGTTGGGATAGCTTAGGAAGAATAGAGAGTCCCGAAGAAATGGCTTGTTTCATCATGGATTCTTTTTCCGGCAAACAAAAATAACAATCAGGCAAAGCTGATAAATCAATTTAGATTTGTATACCTAAGGCAAACTTTGCCAAATAACCAATTCCGAAAGATATGGCCGCAACACTTAGGGAGATTCCGGCCATCAGCAGATAGTGTTTCCAGAACTTCTTCTCCTGAGCTACGGAAAGATAATAATTGAAGGCTCCGATCTCAAGTATCACGATTCCAATCATGACAGCAAAGGCATAAATATAAGCATAGGGATCACTTGACATCATAAAGAGAAGGTAAGGAAGAACTAAAAGAATAACAGTAATAAGATAAGCTGTTCCAGTATATAAAGAACTCTTAATTGGGTTCTTTTTTCCTTCTTCTTTCTGAGCCAGATAATTGGATGCCATCATTGAAAGAGTGGCAGCAACCCCGGTAACTATTCCGGTAAGAGCAATCAGTCGGCAGTCAGCTAAGGAGAAAGTGACACCGGTTATGGCACCTGTCAGTTCAACCAGGGCGTCATTAAGTCCTAATACCATATCACCGACATAATGAAGCCTTTCTTCATCAACCAATGAATAAAGTTCCTTTTCATGACGTCTTTCATCTTCAACCATCAAAGCTGCCGAAGGGATTTCCTCTTTCAGCTCCTCATAGGACTTAGTTGATAGTCTCTCACCTTTCTGCATACTCTTAATCATAAAAGTGATTCCGAGAATGACAGTCAGGATCTTAGCAAAAAAGATATGAGGCTTTTTGCTGACGCCAGTGATTTTAGCCCACATCGAATAATGCTTCAGTTCATCCCTTGACATCTGTGAAAGAACTTTAGCATTCTCAGGATACTTCTTTTCCTGCCTCTTAGCCATAAAAGCATAAAGAGCATATCCGTTAATTTCGTCCTGTTGACTAATAAGAGCTTGTCTTCTCAAGTCAGCTGTTAAGTTATTTTCCATAAATAACCTCCCAATTAAATTACTAATATTTTATCACAATAAAAAAATTTCAATTAATTTACGAATGTTTTCAAACAAAAAAGAGGCATAAAAAATGGATATATAAACACACTTTATATACCCACCGAGGTTGTCAATTCGATAATTTAGCTTAATTTTTGAAAAACGGACATCGTGACTGAATACATTGTTTATTGATTACTGAATAATGGCATACAACCGATGAAGAATCAAGCTGAAGATGGTACTTTTCCGAAAGGAATTCAATAGCCGTCGACAAAGAAATGTAGGCATTCCTTTTACAGCACCTAGGACCACCGATTTTACTCATTTTCTGAATAACCCGGGAAGTGTATTCCATATCTTCAGCATAGTACTCGCAATCGCTAAGCGGTCCGACTCCATGAAGAATAGAAAAACAAGAACCTAAAGATGTTACCGATCCGCATACTCCCCAATAGCCACACATAGCACCAGGCATTCTGATAGTCCTAGCTGCTAATTCATCAAGCGAAGTATCAATGTCATCTAATCCGCCGGCATTCCTAATGGCTACCAAAAAAGCAGCCCCATCGAGAAAATGATGTTCGGGGCCATGCATAGAGATAGCCTCCAGCTTCATAAGATTCAGTGCAATTTTCAGAGGATCAGTTCCTGTCTGCTTAAGAGCCTCACTTCGGATAATCTTATACTTTTCATCAAGAGTAAGAGCCATAGAAATCTCCTTTATTTTCTTACCATTTCTCATAATGGACTTTTGTCGAATCAAACTGACTCCTGGAACCTAGTTCCATTTCCTTTTCATCCAAAGGATAACCTAAAGCAATGATTGAATGAGGAATAATATCATCCGGAAGTGAGAAGATTTTCTGTATACCGTTCACTTTCTCCTTTTGAGGATAAGTCCCTAACCAGAGGGAACCAATTCCTAACTCCGTAGCAGCAAGGATGAGATTCTGACAGGCAATTGAACAGTCAATTATCCAATAATCTTTAGCACCCTTATATGATTTGCTAAAGTCGGCACAAACTAAAACAGCTGTGTTTGCTTTTTTTAATGGTTGAGCGGACTTACCATTGGATTCAGCCATCTGATTGATTGTTTCTTTGTTTTTTACAACTATAAAAACCCAGTCCTGAGAATTTACACAGCTTGGACCACGCATGGCGGCATCCAAAAGAATGTTAATCCGATCCTGAGGAATGTCTTGGGATGAAAATTCACGGATGCTTCTTCTTTTTCTAATAATATCAGTCATAATCACCTCATATCAGTATTTTAACATAAGAGAAAAAATAGTGGTGAAAGACTGTTTTTAAAGTTTTACTGAGCTAAACTGACAGTAGTCGGCTCACTGTATTGATAGCAAGTCTTGATGGAAGAGGTATATCCACACTGGGCATCAAAACGATGTGAGAAGGAATCACCATAATTATAGAATTCCTGGAAAGTATCATAATGGTCATCAGTATAAACAGCGGTCGGATAATTTCCATAAGTTGTGAAACCATTAAACCAGACAACAACACGTCCGACTGAACGATGATTGGAAGAGTAAGGGAAGAAGTCACATAAGGCAATATCCAATTCAATATAATGTGGTTTATTATCGGAAGCATTTCTGTAAGGAACATAATTTACATAACCATCAGTTCTGGTATAGACCTGGGAAACCTGACGGGTATTGTCACCATATAAAGTACTAACAGTATAGAAATTTCCGCTAGTAGCATAGTTGGCTGGATAGGTATTGAAGGCAATATAATAGGCAGCTACATCATTAGGGTCAATTTGAATAGAGTCTTCTAAGACTTCCTGATGGGATGAAACATAAGAATAGGTATAGTAGGTATATTTCTTGGTTGTCAGAATAGAATAAGTAGTTCCGTTAACCTGAATATCATCAGGAACTTCAACATAACTGACTCCGGCTTCTAAGGTTCCGCTATAGATGACTGGTTCAATTCGGTTTCTGCCCTCACCACTTGAGGCTTTAACAATATGGTTAGTAGAAATTGCGGAGGTATCATATGTAATCTTTATCTCATCAATCGAAAGAGTTGAATTGAAAGCAGAAATTGAAAGGAAGGAAATATTCTCAGACTGATCAAAATCAAAAGAGGCAGTGGTGGAAACAGCCGAGGCTGGAATAGAGTCGGTCTTTTCATAATATCCGGAAGTTCCTACTGAAAGGACTTCATCTTTGGCGCAAGTATAAGTCAATGAAATATTTGTGATTTTATTGAAAGGTGTTGAGTTCTGAATCGATCCGCTGATGAAATCCGGAGAATAATCAGCCAAGCCAAAAAGAGTCAGTTTCTGATTATCAAGATAGGCTCGGTAAGTCTGCCAATAATAATTTGAGATTTTTGCGGAAGTATAGCAGCCAGTAGGATATTTTGTAATTGAAAGAGATTTGAAAGAAGAGGAATTCAAAGTATAGGCTTTAGGATCCACCGGTGTCTCACCTTCAACCAAAATATCATTAGGACTAATAATGTTAAAAATTATATGATTGGTTCCGGATTTTTCAGAAGCGGAAAGATAGCCAGTGATAGTGATACTTTCATCAGCATGATTTACTAAAAGCTTCTGAATAGTAGAAAGATTGGAATTTTGTCTGAGGAATAGCTTTGCAGCTGTCTCCTCACCATCATTAAAGTAAATATAGCCATCCTGACCTGATGAATATTCTAACTGACCCGTAATAACGACCTGAAGAGTTCCTAAAGCCTTAGCATTACGATAGTTTTCCGAAGTACTATCATCAAGGTTCTTCCAAAAATCCACTGGTGGCTCATAAGCCTGGACTGGTGTGTCGCTACTATATTTATCGATTTTTATATTAGAAGAATTGATCAATTCCGGGCATCCGCCATAATTTGCGGATTTTCCGGTCAAAGATATGACATTGCCGATACTAAGACTAAGAGATGATGAATAACCATAAATCATGATACCTGAAGTGAAGTGATCAGCATCAATGCTTTGCATATAAAGAGTATTGGTGCCATTATTGGTATAGAACCCAGTAATAGTTCCCCAGGTTTTAATGGTTTCACCGGTAGTTCCATCAGAAATACGGCTGACAATCTCATGAACAGGTGTATAGCCATCATAATCAGCAGTAAACTGGGCTTTAAAAGTTGTATCCTCATGAATTTCACTCACTGACTTATCCCAGCCATCAAAAGCAAAAGTCCAGTAATCAGAATCACTGGGTTTAACCGGTTCATCACCGGAATAAACAGCATTCTCTCCGTCATTCACATATACTGAAAAAAGAAGTGAATCATCATAATTCACAAAATCAACCTTATGTTTATCACTTGGCTCATCAGAGGTACTATCACTGATGTCACTGGAAGGGCCGACTGATGGTTCAGTGGATTGGTCAATCGAAGGAGATTGAGAAGTCTCATCAGATACTGATGGATTAACACTTGGCTCATCAGATTCTTCAGTATCTGAAGAGTCAACATTTGATGTGCTATCAGAAATCAGTGTAGAATCACCGATTGATGTGCTGCTTTCAGAAGAAGTACTGGCAGAAGGGAAAGAGTTACAGGAGACTAAGAACAGAGAAAGAAAAAGTATCGATAATTTTTTAGATTTCATAATATACCTACCTTTTAATAGTATGACACAATAAGAAGAGTAATTCCATCTCTTAATCTTTTTTACCAAATAAACGCGAAAGAATATTAACTCAGAAATTACAAATATTTCTAAAGCACGACATTAATATAAATTCTGTTTTATTGTTCGAATATCTAGAAAGGAATAACTTTTAGTATCTTGTTTTAGATTGCGAACTTTTCATCAAATAATATAAACCCAAACCAAATGTTTTTACACACTTTAGAAGCATCTTTATTTCCATCACCGTTATTTGGATTTGTTGTATTTTCGGGATTTGTGTTATCTGTATTAGTTGCTGTTTTTCTAGGCTTTGGTTTGACTTCTGCTCGATTAAATATCGTTGAACCTGTAAATGCATTTCTAAGTCTTGGCATAAAGTTTTTGCCAACTCTAATAAGTCCACCAGTTGCTAAATCGTGTAACATTCCTATAGGCATGGAAGCCATTCTTAATGGAGTGGCTGCAATTTGTTTAGATTCTATAATTCCATCAGTAGGAATTCCTCTGTCTATATTCCGTTTTTTTAATAGGTTTCTAATTTTATCCGACAACTTTAAATGAAAAGTAGTTGGTTTCCATACAAATTTATATTTGTTAGCATTAGCTTAAAACTTTGATCCGTCAATATATGCGTTTGTTTTATCTAATTCACATTCTTTAAATATTTGATTCACGATTAGCTTAAAGATTTCAGCTTCATTTGGAAGAATATAATTATTGATGAAATTGCCAATTGTTTTATACGTTGGAAATTCATTTTGCATTATATAAATTAAACGCAAATCATAATTAAATTGACTTTAGTGAAGCTTTGCCAAATGCAAAAACAAAATATAATTCCCGCTAAAAGATTATACGGATCAACTGTTGGTCTTCCACCATTCTTTTCATTCTTATTTGTTTGTGATTTTAATAAATCACAAACTCCTGAATCACTTAATAAACTCAAGAATTTGTTAATTTTTGCCATTTGCTCAATGTTCATAGTTGAGCAAAAAACAAAAAAAGGCAATGCATGCTATAATAACTCATGTAAATATCTCCTGAACAAAGATATTTTACATTTAAGTGTCTCCGGGTTCGATTCCCCGAGCACTTTTTTCGTTTTTACGCATCAAAAAAGGCTGTGAACCTTATTTTTTTAAACCTAGGTTTTTTCACAGCCCCTTATTTTTTTGATAAATATATTTATATTTTCATCTAATGAATGTATCTGAATTATCATCTTATTTACCTTCTTTTCATACTTAATACTATTTCTTTTTTTCTATACTTTCGAGAACTGACAAATAATCTTTTTCAGCAGTAGTTAATGTCTTTGCCATATACTTGCCATATTCCTCATGTGCTTTTTTTTAAGCTTCTTTATAAGATATTGTTCCCTTAGTGTTTAGTATTTCTTTTCTAGTCATTTTTAGGAATCCATCTATTTCATTAACCCAATCAGTCATTTTCATTGGTATTTGGCTTAAAGCATTTAATTCCGCAACATCAAGATATTCATTTAAATGAGTAAGAATATATCTTGATTTGATTACACTATCATCAAGAGATAATTTAGGACCAATTTCTATCAAATATAGAATTCCTAATAAAGACTTGTGATATTCAGTAAAAGGAATTATGTTCATCCTACATACTTTGTATTTCTTATAATCAACCTGTTTAGCTTCCAACAGGTTAGTTAAAATCAAATCTTTTTCACCAAGAATAGGTGTAATTCCAAGGCTCTTTAAAAAATAATTACCTAAAGTAAATCCGTGATCATCGTGAGTATAAAAATCCCTAATAGTTGCATTTGATTTCTTTTTAGAACAATCACCTACTCCATAAGTACCAAAAGATAATTTATAAATCAATCCTTCTTCTTCAATTCTATTTAAAATTTTACAAAATGTTTTATATGGAACCATAGGAAAGTGCTCTTTGTGTTCTTTAGCAATTTCAAAAATCATCCCGTCATTTTGTTCAATATACTCTCTAATAATTTTAGTATAGATCAAAATTTTACATTTCCTTTTTTAATGTCGACATAATTATCTAATAAATCGACTCGTTAAAATGGAGCTACTATGTAAAATAAAAAAGACATCTTGTATTTCTACAAAATGTCGACTGTTTCATAATGGTGCCCCCGAGGAGATTCGAACTCCTGGCCCTCTGATTCGAAGTCAGATGCTCTGATCCAGCTGAGCTACGGAGGCAGCTATATTAGGATAATGGTTTATTCTTAAAATTTCAATGTTGAAATAGCAGCCAATCCAAACCTTTTTGCATTCGGGAAGAGACATTTTCAAAATGTCCGCCCTCATTTATCTCAAATTTTGTTTCCTTAGAAGCTGAAGAAAGAAAATCATAAGCTTCCTGCATGCTAACTAGGCCTTTTGAAAGAAATTGATTCTTCGTCTGACTTTCTTTCCGGCCAATCGAGAAATAGATTTTTTCTGCCATTGACCCTTTTTCTTTCAGCAGAGAAAGAAATCCCGGATACCAGAGTGATCCAGAAACACAATTGACACAAGTAAATCTATCAGTAAACAGTGAGGCATATAGAGCGAAAAGACCGGCCAATGAATATCCGGAAATTACTCTTTCTTTAGGAACAAATCCTAATTCTTTCTCAATTTTTTCTGTTAACGGAAGAAATCTTTCTAGATATTGGTCGGCTTCCCCAGAGAAATCTGTTCCGCCTTTAAAAACCTTGGCATGCGGAAAAGGCGAAAGATCACGTTCCCAGTCCAGAGAAATGACATTGACAAAAACGATATTGGAATATTTTTCAAAAGTCTTTTCATCCTCATCATTGCAATAGACAAAAAACGGATGAGAATCCGTAACACCATCAGCAATGACAGTAGCAGTCAGGCCCTTGAAAGAAACATTTTTTCTAATATTCATCTTTTAACCTTCTATCCTAATTATAACACTAAGAGAATTAGAAACAGGAAAGGTAGCTTATATCTGGATAATCAAATCTTTAAATATTCCTATCCTTGTTTTCAAAAAACATAAGCTATTTAACTTATCAGAACTTATTCCAACAACATTCTCACATGGCGGTATTCCTTGATTTTGCTTTATGGGATGTAGTTGATATGGTATATTTAAAGTATCCGTATAAAAAACAGAAAGAGAAAAAACAGCTTATGAAAATAACCGACCAAGCCATCAAAAGCAGCAAAATAAAATGTGTCTATGCTATAGTTTCCTTACTCATGTCGATAATAATCGGAGCTTTAGGAATAATGCTGATTATTATGCAGGCTGGAACACCCAACATTGTTCTTGGTGTTATATCTCTCATTATTTTTCTAGCTCTTAGTTTTTTCTCCTGTTCAATATTTCTTCAGTCCTTAGTCTACGAAAATAAAACCTTTAAATACACAGTTTTTTTCCTAGTCAAAGAACTAAAGCTTACCCATTATATGAAAGGATTTGTCGAAGAAAAAGCAACATCCTTAGGTACCTTCCTTCATTTCTATATTACTGACCTCAATAATAAAGTAGTCCTTTCTTATGACTTTAATTACGATAAGGATGATAACCGTTCATTATCAGAAACCTATAGAAAATGGTTTGTTCCTTTAAAAAACGATGGATTATACATTCATTTTACTGATAATCTAAGTCTAAAACTTAACTTAGCCTCTGGAAGTGAGGAAACCTTTGCTGAAAATATCC
This sequence comes from Bacilli bacterium, assembly GCA_041670225.1. Taxonomy (GTDB): domain Bacteria; phylum Bacillota_I; class Bacilli_A; order RFN20; family CAG-288; genus Enterosoma. The sequence goes on from JBAXZU010000024.1 coordinate 8,344, forward strand.
AGCAAACAGAATCAGTTAAAGAAAATCCCGATATTAAGAATGAGGCTAAAAGAATCCGTAAGAAAAAATACCGTCTTTTCATCTCCGTTCTCATTATCTCAGAATTGATTTATCTTACCATTGGTATTTTGATATTTGCTCTCATGAAGACAGGTCAGATTCCCTATGCTGAAAATGATTGGGTTATATACCTCGTCTTAGGCGTTGGCATGGTTTTATCTCCGATTGGAATCATTATCATAATAAGAGCAACTAAAAAGCGCAGTGATGAGAGCATTGTCAATGAGTATCATCACTATAATGACGGCATCAAATGATTTCGTTATTCCGACTAATTGGAAAACTTATCCGTTATCAGATTGAATTACTTAAATATTGGAAACGTTTTCATTAAACAATATTTATTCTTTTGTTGAAAGATATTATTTAGTTAGTATACTAACTAATGAAAGATATTATTTTTAAATGGAAAAAGAAAACAAAGATACAATCAAAATAATCCGGGAAACCAGTAAATCCATTTCCTGTTACTGTGATTCCGTGTTTTCCAAGACTCTTCCGGTCAGATTACATGGAATCGAATGTATGACCATTAAATTTCTGATTGACAACAAGGAAAAGACTCTCTCTCCGATTGATGTGGCTACCCGTTTCCACATTACCAATGCTACCACTAGCTCCACTCTTCATCGCTTAGAAAAAAAAGGGCTGATAGAATTGGTTCCTTCCGAAAATGATCATCGGAAGAAAAACATTGCCATCACCAAAAAAGGTTTGGCTGGTCACGATGAATTTGCTCAGGTCGCAAAAGAAGTTCTAAAAACTATTGAAAAAGATTTCACTGAAGAAGAAAAAGAAAACCTAATTGTCCTACTGGATAAGATACAGAAAAATATTAGGGATTCAAAATAAGAAAGGCAAAGACAATGAAAGAAAAAATACAAGAAAAGAAAACACCCGGTACCTACAAGAAACTCTTCAGCTATATTCATGGTTACTGGAAAGACACCATTTTGACCTGGCTATTTGTTTTGACTGAGGCGATCTGCGAAGTCTTAGTGGCTTTTTTCATGCAGTATCTTATTAATGCCATTAAAGGACAGGATAATTCTGGACCGAATCTCAATTCTATCTATTTATACTCAGGATTGATTGCCGGAATTGCAATAATTGCTACTGTCACAGGAATTCTTTCCGGCTACTGGGCCAGTTCCGCTGCCGCTGGATTCGGAAGAAATCTGAGAAAGGCCATGTTTGACCATGTTCAGGATTATTCCTTCAAGAATATAGACAAATTCCAGGCTTCCAGCATTGTTACCAGAACCACTACTGATGTCACTAATGTCCAGAATGCCTTCATGATGGCTATCCGTGCTGTCTTACGAGCTCCTTTCATGATGATATTTGCTTTGATTATGTGCTTTGTCACTCAATGGAAATTAGCCTGGATTTTTCTTATCATTATTCCTATCCTTCTCATTTCTCTTTTACTTATTGCCAGTAAGGCTCATCCGATCTTTGTCAAGATTTTCAACACCTATGACCGGCTTAACGAAGATGTCGAAGAAGATGTCGATGGTATCCGTGTAGTCAAAGCTTTTGACCGTGCCGATTATCAGAACGAACACTTCTCCAAAACTTCCAAATTCATTTACGATCATTTCATCAAAGCCGAAAAGCTTCTGTCATTCAATAATCCGATTATGAATATCGCAATCTATGCTTCAATGATTGCTATCTCCTACTTCGGTTCCTTGATTATTGTCAACACCAACGAAACCGAATTCACTATTGGCGGATTATTAACTCTCATCACCTACATCATGATGATCATGATGTCACTTATGATGATTTCAATGGTCTATGTCCAAATTATTATTTCCCGAAACAGTGCCGAACGTATTGTCGAAATAATTAAGGAAGTTCCTGATATTGCTTCAAAAGAAAATGCAATTACAGAAATAAAGGATGGTTCTGTCGATCTCAATCACGTCTATTTTGCCTATAACAGCAACAAGAACGTGCTTAAAGATATCGATATTCATATTCCATCCGGAACAACAGTCGGAATCATCGGTTCAACCGGAAGCGGTAAAACCACACTTATTTCCCTTCTTGCCCGCCTTTATGATGCCACGGAAGGAGAAGTAAAAGTCGGCGGTATTGATGTCAAAAACTATGATGTAAAAAGTCTCAGAGATACAGTCAGTGTTGTTCTTCAGAAAAATACCTTATTCACAGGAACTATCCGTTCTAACCTGCTCTGGGGAAATGAGCATGCCTCAGACGAAGAAATCAGAAAAGCCTGTGATTTAGCTCAGGCAACTGACTTCATCAATTCCTTCCCTCAGGGACTGGATACTCCGATTTCCCAGGGAGGAACCAATGTCTCGGGCGGACAGAAACAGCGTCTCTGCATTGCCAGAGCCTTACTGAAGAATCCGAAAATTCTTATTCTTGATGATTCAACCAGTGCCTGTGATACCCATACTGATGCCCTAATCAGAACCGGCCTTGCTTCAACCAGACCGGATATCACAAAATTCATCATTGCCCAGCGCGTTCTATCAATCAAGGACTGTTCAGTAATCATTGTCTTAGATAATGGTGTCATCACCAATATGGGAAGCAATGATGAACTGATGAAAACCAGTCAGGTCTATCAGGAACTTTATCAGTCTCAGTTAGGAGGAGGTGATTTCGATGCCAACAACTAAACCTGTGAATGTTCATAACATTTCCAAAGCCGACAGAAGCCAATCAACAAAGAGGCTTATCGGATACGTCATTAAATACTATCCTTGGCAGTTTGTCTTAGTTATTGTCTCTTTACTGGCTTCAACTATCGCCAATGTTTCCGGAAGCTACTTTGCTGGAAATATTCTAGTCAATCAGTACCTGACTCCGACTATTGAACAAGGAATTCCTTTTGACTGGGGTTCCTATGGAATAACCTTAGCCATTTTAGGCTCTATCTATATTGTTGGTATCATCGGAAGTTATTTCTATAACTTCCTGATGGCTTACATTGCCCAAGGTGTTCAGAAACGTATTCGAGATGAATTATATTCCCACATGCAATCGTTAAGTGTCAGCTTCTTTGACTGGAGAGGACACGGTGACATCATGTCGGTCTATACCAATGATGTTGATGCCTTAAGAGAAATGTTGGCCCGTGCCTTACCAATGGTTGTCTCAGCCATCATCACCATGATTGTCTGTTTCTTCTTCATGATTTTCACTGACTTACTCCTCACCGGCATTGTTCTTATCTTCTCAGTTCTGATTTTGCTTCTTACCCGTTATATCACTAAGATGTCTTCTAAAAACTTCATTGCCATGCAGACAGAATTAGGAAAAACCAATGGCTATATTGAAGAGATGGTCAATGGTCAAAAAGTCATTAAAGTCTTTAACTATGAAGAAAGAAACATTGATGGCTTCGATAAGCACAATGATCAACTGTTTGAAAACTGTGTTAAAGCCAATAGATTCTCAAGCATTCTGATGCCGATTGTCAATCAGCTTGGCAATCTCCAATATGTCATCCTGGCTTTAGTCGGTGGAATTGCCATTGTAAATAATATTACTGGTGTATCAGCTTTAGGTTTCTATGTTATGCAGGTCGGAACCATTGTTTCCTTTCTGATGTACTCTAAATCATTCGTTCAGCCTATCGGTCAGGTTTCCATGAACTTCAACTCCATCGTCTTAGCCTTAGCCGGCAGTACCAGAATCTTCCAAATGATGGATACTCCTTCTGAATCCGATGAAGGCTATGTTCAGTTATGCTACGCTACCGCTGATGAAAACGGTAACCCGATTGAATCCACCTCCAGAACCGGAAAATGGGCTTGGAAACATCCTCATTCTGATGGAGTCACTACCTACACCTGGCTTAAGGGGCAAGTCAACTTCTACGATGTCGACTTCGGATACACCAAAGAAAAGATCGTTCTTCATAATGTCTCCCTCTGGGCTAAACCAGGTCAGAAAGTTGCCTTTGTCGGTCCGACCGGAGCCGGAAAGACTACAATTACCAACCTGATCAACCGTTTCTATGATATTGCTGACGGCAAAATAAGCTATGATGATATCAACATCAACAAAATCCGTGAATCCGATTTAAGAAGATCCTTAGGCATGGTCCTTCAGGACACCAAGCTCTTTACCGGAACCGTCAAAGAAAATATCCGTTATGGAAAACTTGATGCTACCGATGAAGAAATCATCAAAGCCGCCAAGCTTGCCAATGCTGACACATTCATTCAGCTGCTTCCAAATGGTTATGACACTGTCCTAACCAATTCCGGAGCCGGACTGAGCCAAGGCCAAAGGCAGCTTATCGCTATTGCCAGAGCTGCCGTCGCTGACCCGCCAGTCATGATCATGGATGAAGCCACGTCTTCCATCGATAGCCGTACTGAGGCTCTGGTCGAAAAGGGAATGGATTCTATTATGAATGGAAGAACCGTCTTTGTCATTGCCCACCGTCTTTCCACTATTAAGAACGCTGATGTCATCATGGTTCTTGAACAAGGAAAAATCATTGAGAGAGGAACTCACGAACAGCTCTTATCTCAGAAGGGCAAATACTATCAGCTCTATACCGGAAATGCTATCGCTTCCGATTAACCAATAAAAACAAAAACACTTAGGCCATAGAAACCTAAGTGTTTTTTATTATTTCATTCCAAGCTTTTTAAGCCATTGTCCATCTTTGACAAACTGGGGAAAACGGGTGATAGCGGCATCTACAAGGCGTGAAACTTTCAGCTGACAGGCAGCAGTCACATTCTTATAACCTAAGATGGTAGCAATGAATTTTACAGTATCGGAATAAAAGATTTTTCCTTGCGTATCAAGAATATCAAGCAGCATGCTCTTGATTTCGCCTAAGGATACTAACGAGACATCACGTTGTTCAAGAGTGCTCTTACGGTAATAATTGATATTATCTCCAGTAATGTCGTTAGGATAGAACATTCGACCAAAAGGTTCAATGACAACCCTTCTAGGCACTGATTTCAGATTCAGATCAAGGATTCTCCTCACTTTGACTCCAGCCTTTGTGACAGAAAGAATTTCCTTGAACTTTTCCAGAAGCATAATCTCAGAAATCGGTCCTTCCTGATCAATGATTCTGGTCAACTCATCAACTAACTGGGGATAGACCATTTCCGACAGGGAATCGTATTCAAGCTTCAGGGAAGGATTGCAGACTTGGTATTCCTTAGCTCGTTTAAAAGCATTGATTTCCACCTTTTCAAATTCAATTTCGTTGGTCTTAAGAGGAACATATTCCTCACTCCTGATATTGCTGATATTGCTGATAGCGGAGGTGATATCGGCAATTGTCCGCTGCCGGTCATTAAAGTAATCAAGAGTATAGACACGGATTATTTTCCATTCAAGACGTCCGAGCATGGAAATCTGAACATAATTTCGATCACGGCACATAGGTGAGGAAAGATAAGTTGTACTGTCAAGAATGATTCCTAAGATATATTTGCCTTCCTTATCTTTGATGGCAAGATCAATCTTGAACTTGGAGTCACCAATATCGATGTCACAGTCATAGCCTAGCTTCTTGAGATCTTTAGCAATGTATTTTTCGATACCTGGCTCAATATTGGTCTGCTGATTGTTTTCAATGATAAGGTTTTTTGTTCCGTACTGAGCATAGAGAAGGAATTTCTTAAGAACTTCTGCTCCCTTATTCTTTGCTCTTTCTGAACTGATGTCGGAGCCATGAATTGAAGAATAGACCAGCATTCTCTCTCTGGCTCTGGTAATAGCGACATTCAGTCTTCTTTCACCTTTGTTTAAAGAAAGAGGACCGAAATTCAAAGAGAAGTTATGATTTTTTGTGAATCCAAAACCGACAGAGAAAATAATAATGTCTCTTTCATCGCCCTGAACATTCTCAAGATTTTTGATAAAAAGAGGCTCTGAATTTTCATTATTGATAGTCATCATATCCGGATTGTTATCAAAGAAATAGAAAAGCTTTTCCTGAATGAGGTCCTGCTGCTTGATATTGAAGGTGACAATACCAATCGTCTTGTGGCAAAGTTTGGGATCATCAAATCGACGCTTAACCTCTTCGACAATCGCATCTGCTTCTTTCATATTGACTCCGTTACTGAAGATACCATCAGGAATGTAATTGAAAGAAAGGCGTGAAGAAGAATAATCCGGTGTCGGGAAAGTATACAGCTCATGGTCATAGAAGTAATTATTGGAGAAAGCTATCAGGGATTCATGCTGACTGCGGTAATGCCAAAGCAGTCGGTTCCTTTTTAGTCCTAAAGCCAGGCAGTCGTCAAGCAAAGATTCCAAATCATCAAAATTATCCTTAATATCAATATAATCGTCATCATTTGACAGAGTTGATTTAAAGAAATTAGTCGGGGGCATTTGCTGAGGATCACCGGCTACAATCAAGGAATTTCCTCGAGAAATAGCTCCGATAGCCTCACTTGTCGGAATTTGACTAGCTTCATCAAAAATGACAATATCAAATTTCTTGCTGCTAACACTCAGATACTGAGCGGCACTGAGCGGTGACATCAAAAAGCATGGGCATAAGGTCCGGATCAAATCCTCAAATTCTGTCAGAATATTTCTGATAGAAGTCCTCAGTCCGCCATTCTTAACAAGCTTCTGAAGCTTGAAGATATTGGTTGATTCAGCATAATTGAAGTTAGCAAGTGGGTATTTGGAAGTGACAGAGGCGGCAATTTCCTTAATCATCAGTGCATTGTAGTCTTCGATAATCGATTTGTATTTATTAATTGCAGCAGTAAAAATAAGGCCATTGAATTCATGATAATAAGAATCCGCAAAATACGCTTTAATCAAAGAAGAATAATAAGTGACATTCAGATACTCCATAAAATCAGTGCTGGGAAAGTCTCCTTTGACAAACATACTGATTACCGGCTGATAGACCCCTTCAGTACTTAACTTGTCAATTAAGGAATTGAAAGTGAGAATATCTTTAAAACTTAACGGAGAAGCTTTCATATCCGAGAACTTATAAATAATAGTATCAAAAAAGCCATCTGTAATTACCAACTTATTTTCGTTGAAAGAATATTTATCCTTAAGAATCTGGTAGGCTTTTTGGCTTCTTTCATAATCCATAATAAAGTTTTCAGCATAGCTGCGATTGCTGAAAGTATCAATATTCATATAGAAATTAAGAACAACATTAACATTGTCAGTAAATCCCTTAGAGTCTGTATGGTCAAATAATTTATCAAAATTATCCAGCAGGAAGTCAATTGTGTCAAGATAATGGCTGATAAGAGAAAAATCGCCAGTATTCTTTTCATATTCTTCACCAAGGAGAGTCCTTAAAAAACTGTCGTTATCTTTAAGATACTGCTTGCTGAAGGTAGCCTTCTTGATTTCCTTAACCAAAGCAAGAAGTTCATTCTTCTTCGGCAGTCTGACTTCCTTAGAGCAAAGATAAGGCTTAAGTTCCTTAACTACTTTGTGGTGATTGAGAATTTTCTTCAGGAAAGACTGGTCAGGATCAAGCAAAACGATATCAGCCCGGCTGTTGCAGTTAAGAACATCATCACGGAAATAGACTCGAATCTTTTTCATCGAGTCATTGTAGTCTTTTCCGACTAAAACAAGCTTTCGGTTACCCTCACGATTTTCTCCGTATTCGGAAGAAAGAATGCCTTTGAAAAACAGCTTTTCCTTTGTTAAAAGGATACACAGCTTATATAATCCCTCCAAAGAAGCAAAATCCGGAATTATCTTAATCGACATGACTTTCATCAGTTCCTGATAAGAAAGATAGAGACTTGAAAAACTGCTGAGAAAGTCATTTGAATCCCGTACAATGAATTCTTCTAATGAGGGATAATAATCCTTAATATCAAAATAGTGGAACGGATTATCGGAATACTCGCCGCGTGAAGAAGAAAGAGTCTTCAGAGTTTCAATATCATCCTCAATGACTCTTCTCTGTTCCTGAGTCTGGGTGAGGGCCTTATTATCTTCATTGCATTTAGGATACTCAAAATCCTTCAGGCTTTCATAGCGGGTGATACAATCACTTAGTGAATAAGCATATTTCTTCTTACTGAGCTTAGCAATAAGTAGATTGAGTTCCTTCTTTTTTGCTGTCAGTTCAGCGGTAAGCAAAGAAAACTGGTCAGGATCTTTGATTTTTCCACAATTCAAAGAATCGCCGATTTGGCGAAGGACTTCTTTCTTATTAGCCTTATTTGAATGCATTTCAAGAATGAAATTTCCAAGACTAAGTTTTTCCAAGCGCTTTTTGACAACGTTAAGAGCGGCCATCTTCTCAGCAACAAATAGGACAGTCTTGCCTTTATACATGGCATTGGCAATCATGTTGACAATAGTCTGCGACTTTCCGGTTCCTGGAGGACCGTCAAGCACAAAAGAAAGGCCCTGGGCACAATCCCTAATGGCTTTGACCTGAGAAGAATCGGCTCCCAGAGGAATAGCCACCGAATCCGGTTCAATTTCTTTATCCAAAGTAAAAAGATCCTGGCAGTCATCCTGTGGATTGACGAACATGGTGGAATTGACAAAAGAGGAAATAATTCCATTCTTCATCAGTTCATCTTTTCGGTTATTGATATCATCCCACATGATGTAATGGGCAAAAGAGAAGGTGGAAAGGAAGCAGCATTTTTCATCGACCGAAATCGTACATTCATGGCAGGACTTGCTTCGGATATCATTAAGGATAGCCATGAAGTTCTGCTGAATGTTATGAAAATCCAAATTGCATAGTTCATCAAATGAGACTC
>JBAXZU010000025.1:0-16578 GCA_041670225.1 Bacilli bacterium
TCACGATAAGTCTCCTGATCATTTCCGGCAAAATGCTTTGGAGCTGCATGAGTTCCCTTTTCTTCCATTGCTAATGTTTCATCAATAGAAGCAAGATACGACAATGTGGCATCTTCTGACATGTATTCAAAGTTTCTTCCGCCAAATGGTGTCCTATGTAAATCAAGGCCTAAATTATAGTTTTCCATATTCTTTGTGAACAGGGCTTCTTCTCCCATCAGTGATCCTCGGCTTCTGTATAAAGAGGTATTGAAAGTTCCGGTGAGTATGGGTTTAGAAGCATAAGTCATAGTCGAAATAACAGTTCCGTTTTGGAGTGTGAAACTTCCACCATTGGAATCAATACCATCTCCGACTGTAAAACTTTTCTGGCCTATCGATTCGTTTCCGGGACAGGCAAATGTTTCTATGACGGTGTTTGAAAGTTCCTTCAGATTCATCTGCCTGACAAAGGTGTCCCATAGAGGATCATCATAGGCAATATCTTTCATGCTGCAAAGGTTCAGCCCAATGTTGTCTCCGATTTTTATTTCTGAAGCTTTGGGAGCATCAGGGCTTTTGACATACGTGTTTCCTTTAAGAGCAAATATCATTTCTTCGGTTGCATCCACAGTGGTTGGTTTATTTGGATAGGTTTTCTTCCAGTCTTGTCTTGATAAATAGGTTCCGGAATCCTTTACCCAGGTGTTGAGGTCACAGTCAGTGAATTGGTTGGTTACCTTTTCTCCTGTTGAAGAGAGAGCATATTTTTCCTTATCAAAATCAGTGTGATAACTGTAGACGTTTTCCTGATTGGCTGAGACAGGATTTCCTTCTTCATCAAATAGTGAATTATAGCCTTGGTATTTTAGAATGTTATTCAAAGCATCATGGGCATCATTTCCTAATGACAGATAATTCTCACCTTCGGAGACTATGTATCCTTTGGCATTATTTTCATCATAGGAAGCTAGAAGGTAACGGTCAATGGTAATAGATAGAGTCTCTTCTTCCAAAGGCTGAAGGAGGCGGGTTTTACTAAAACCAGCTAACTGAATAGCCGGCTTTTCGACTCCGTTGCTGATTTCATAGTTTTCATAAGGAGTCTGACTGTAAAGCTGAACAACACTTTTTCCGGCTTTTTCTCCGATGTTGGTGACAGTAACTTTGACTAAAATCGATTCATCCTGGACCGTGACTGAGTCGAGGGTTTGCTTAAATTCCGAATAGCTAAGCCCATATCCAAAAGGAAAAGTAATTTCAGATGAATAATTCCAGGAGTTTCCATTACTGGAACCGACAGCATCAGTAGCGTTGAAACGATTTCTGACTTGATCATAGTAGCGGGTTTCATAATATTTATATCCGATATAAATGTTCTCAGCCTGAAAAGAAAGATGACTGGCATTCATGCTTTTTAAGGTTGGCTTCATTACTGTTTCGTAGTTTGAGAAAGTCTGAGTCCTGGTTCCGGAATTGATGACAGCGGGGCTAGAAAGTGAGGAGGTAGCATAGGTGTCAGTCAGATGTCCGCTGGGATTGGTTTTGCCAACGAGAATTTCGGAAACACCGGCAAATCCGGTAAGGCCGGGCTGGCCTATATAGAGAATGGCATCAGAAAACTTCTTAATTTCTTCGGTTTCTAACTGATAAGGTGAGTTAAGAAGAACAACAACTTTACTGAAATTTTCCCGAGCGAACTTTAACAGATCTTTTTCGTTCTTATGAAGGGCTAGTGAGGAAATCTTTCCAGTTTGGCCACCCTCATCATCGTCATCATCCATAATCATATCAACGCCTTCACTGGCTTCTCTTGCTAAAGTTATGATACAAGCATCTTTATAATCTGATGAGAAAAGTTTTTTGTTGTTTTCATAGAATGATAAAGGCTCTTCGTTCCCTTTACCTGAGCCATTAGCAATAGTAAAAGGTCCTTCAAGATTTGTTGTACGGACACCTCTGGCGGCGGTTCCTTTTTCTAAAGCTAAGTTCATCTGAGGATTTACGGAAATATTCTGAGACTCTAAAGCTGAGGTCAGAGTAACTAAATCACGTGATGTTGGGTAGACTTTGTTTCCGGCTGAATTGGATTTATATACGGGGTCAAGGCTAGCATGCCCAAGCAGAGTGACTCTATTGACATTGGTGAAGGGAAGAATATTGTCAGGATTGAATAAAAGGACAGCACCTTCCCTGATTTCATTTTTGGTCTGTTCGATAGTGTCCTCACGTAAGGATAGGAAATTTTTGTCACTATAGATTTTATCGCCATAAGAAGATTTGTAATAAAGGGTATCAGCCTCATGGTCAGCTTCATTATCAATTACTTTAGTTGTTTCCACCTTAAAAAAATCATTTAGGGTCGGAGCATTTTCGTCAGCAATGGTATTGCCAATGATGCTGAAAGCCAATAAAGAGAGCGATAACGAGGTTAGTCCTGATAAGACATTGAATTTTTTGGGCATGAAATTTCCTTTTTATTTATTATTATTATAAATAAAAAACCGTTTTATATTCAGAAATATCGCAGATTTAACTTTTTTATTATTAAACTTAAAGATTTAAAGCTACTTGAAGAATTTCATTAATTCATTATAGAGGGTTTCAGGATTGATTGGTTTTGCGATATGAGCATTCATGCCAGCAGCCAGCGAAGCATTGATATCTTCCGGATAGGCATTGGCGGTCATAGCTAAAATCGGGATGTTTTTGCTGTCTTCACGATCAAGGCTTCGTATTTCCTTAGTAGCTTCCAAGCCATTCATGATTGGCATTCGGATATCCATCAGAATGAAATCATAGTAGTGAGGAGCAGACTGTTCAAACATCGTTAAACCAACCTCCCCATTTTCGGCATGATCAACTGAGACTCCCCATTTGGAAAGAATTTTTGTTGCGATTTTGGCATTCAGTGGGTGGTCTTCAAAGAGCAGAACTCTTTTTCCAGCCATGGCTTCAAATCCCGAAATCGGTTTTTTATCCTTTGGCTGAACAAAATCAGTGGTAATGACATCCAAAACAAAATGAATTGAAACATCAGTGCCTTTTCCGGGTTCACTCTTAATAGCAATATCCCCTTTCATCAGTTTCACCAACTGAGCGACAATGCTTAAGCCTAATCCGGTTGATTGAACTGAATCATCGTTGATTCTTTCAACTTTGTATTTTTCAAAAAGATGTTTTTGAAATTCTTTACCCATTCCGATTCCGTCATCGACAATATGACAAGTACATTCAGCATGAGTCTTATCAATAGGATTGATAACTGTGTAATGTCGGATATGCCCACCTTCCGGAGTATATTTGACGGCATTTGAGAAGATGTTGAAGAATATTTGTTGGAAGCGAAGCTTATCAACCATGATGGCAATATTGAGATTTGGAATGACACCCATATCCAGAGAAATGTTCTTTTCTCGGCATAAAGGCTCAATCATAGTAGTCATGTTATGAACAAACTCATAGTAATGGTAGGGCTCAGGATAGAGAACCATATCATTACTTTCAAGCTTGGAAAAGTCTAAAAGATCACTGATGAGAGTGTAAAGGAATTTAGCCGAAAAACTGATGTCTTCTAGATTTTCTTTGATATCTGTTGGCAGATTAGGATTATCTAAAGCCAAAGATACAGAACCCATGATTCCGTTCAATGGTGTTCTCATATCATGGCTCATTCGGGCAAAAAATTCGTTCTTAGTCTTGTTGGCAGATCTAGCTTCATCCAAAGCTTTGCGTAAGGCATTGTTCTTTTCTTCCCAACGCTCTTCGACGTCACGAAAAGTACGCATGGATCTGATAAGTTTTCCTTCTTCATTGTAGAGCTGATAGGCGGAGACTTCTGTCCAACGATAGGTTCCATCAATCATTAGCATTCTGGCCGTGTAGGAGCGTGATCTTTCATTCTTGGAGGAATCTAGCTGGTACTCTCCAATCAGGGGTAAATCATCTGGATAGATTACTTTAGTGAGAATGCTGTCATCAAGCAGATCTTCGACTGAATACTGACTGAAAGCATACTTGCTGAAAGCCTCGGAATAATAGAATCCCAGATCTTCCTGCCAGTCATATAGAGCAATCCAAATATGTCGGATGATAAAGGAGTTTCTCTCTTGTACAGCCATGATTTTCTTTTCCTCATTGGAAAGGGAGGTCTGAACAGCATAAAGAACACATAACTCATCAGGGTTATTATCTTTCGGAGCAATGATTGAAGCGCGAAGATTCAGATGAACTTCTTTTCCTTGTTTGGAGATGACATGGAAATCGTATTTTATCTGATTATCTTTTGCAATATCGATTTTTGATAAGAAATCAAAAAGCTTATTCTTGTCTCGTTCTGAAATACATTGGGAGGAATCATCACCATATAAATCCAGGAATTCCTTGGTGGTATAGCCACTGATTTGGGTTAATCCTTCTGAAATATATTCTAAAGGCAGTCTTCCATCCTTCATGACATGAATTATGGATATTCCTCCAGGCAGTTTATCTAGTAAGAGGACTTCTTTGGCTTTTTCTGCTGCCAGCTGAGTTTCCAAAGTAAATTTTTCCATTTCGGAATTAGGAACGGAAATATGAATGTTATCTACTAACCAAATTCCGTTTTCTCTAATTATTGAAACTGTTGCACGGATTGAAAAACCACAGATGACAAAAGGGATGGATTCCTGTTTGCCGATAACGGTAACCATGACATGATCTTCGGAATAAGCCTTTATTTTTGGTTCTTCCAGGGAAATATCAAAGCTATCAGGGAAAGCTGAAATATCTTTTTCAAGAAGTTTACGAAGGTTTTCTTTTCCGAAGACTTCTTCGTCTTTTTCAGTTCCGAAATATGAAATATCATCGGTTACACAGGTAAGGAAGGTTTCAAGGTCTCTGTTATGGTAGTAGGAATTAATTAATTTTTCGATAATAACTGAAATCCCAGCATAATCAATATCCATAATAATCTCCTATGTTGTAAATTGCTGTAATAAACATCATATAATATAACCAATAATATTATACATGATAAGTGTTAATTTTTTTATTAAAATAAGAAAAATAGGCAAAAATGAAATAAAACTTATCAAAATGAAATAATTTGTTTTAACGAATGACGGACAATAAAAGTAGAAATATATAGCTATTTTAAGGAATTTACAACGTCCATTATTTCGTAGGCATTATTGATTATTGCTTTAGGTTTTAATTTGAAATTTTTCAGACATTCAATGCTGCGATAGCCCCATGATACTGAGTACATATTTTTAATTCCAATGTTATAGCTGGTTTCAATATCAGTGGTACTGTCACCAAAATATGCTTGTCTATCTAAGGAAAAATGATAGTCTTTGATAGCATCAAGATAGGCTTTAGGATCTGGTTTGATGACTCCCCCTAAAGGAATACCGATTATCTTTTCAAAGAAGTTCTTTCCGAAACATTTATCAGCCAGTTTCTTGGCAACGGCATCTGGCTTGTTGGTATAGACAAAAAGTTTGATTCCACGGGATTTTGCGTATTTCAAGGCCTCAATAATTCCTGGATAGGCAGTTGTCTTATCGGAAAAATGAAGCGAATAGTAGTTATAGTAGGAGTCAAAGACAACCGAAAAGAGATTCTCGTTTTCTTTACCGATTGCCCGTCTAATGAGTTTGTCGGAACCATTGCCGATAAAGGAAATAATTTCTTCTTTTGTTCGGGCTTTAAGGCCATAAGAAATTAGGGCCTGATTAACACTTTCTTCTAAGTCGATGATGGTATCTAAGATTGTTCCGTCCATATCGAAGACAAACGCCTGATAATAGTTTTCTGTCATTTTATTTAATCCATTGATAATCATAACACAAAAAAATTAAATTAAAAAAAGCTGTTAAAAATAGCTTAAAAAACAGCAAAAAAAACGAGCAAAAAAAAGTTTGATTTTTTTAACGACTTTTTTGGTGTGCTTTTTTACTAAAAAAGTGATTGATTTTTTTAACTTGAAAAATAAGCCAACTTTTCTTTTGTAGTTAAGTTTGTATAATCGTATTTTGATTGATTTTGACAATATTTAACAATGGTCAAGTCTTCAAAACCTTTAAATCTTTATTTTTATGTTTTCAAATCAAAAAAGTAAGCAAAAAAATATTTAAAATTTTTGTTGTATTTTTATTCAAAATAAAATATTATTTTAAGCGTTAAAAAAGGGGGTAAACCATGGAAAACAAAGATTTGACAGAAAAATCAGATTACATTATCGAATTGAAGAATGTAACCAAGATTTTTGACAGCGAGACCGTCATTGATAAGATGAATCTCAAAATTCGAAAAGGCGAGTTTGTTACTTTGTTGGGACCGTCAGGATGTGGTAAGTCAACCACTCTTCGTATGATTGCCGGATTCGAAACTCCGACCTCTGGTGATATTCTGCTCAATGGAAGAGATATCACTGCCGTTCCTCCTTATAAAAGACCGATTAATACTGTTTTTCAGCATTATGCCCTTTTTCCGAATCTTGATGTTTATGAAAATGTTGCTTTTGGTTTAAGAAATAAGAAAATTCCTGTTCCTGTTCTTGATGAAAAAGGAAATCCGGTTTTAAAGATTTCTAAGGAAGATCTTCATTATTATAAAGATCAGCTTAAGAGAATTAAGGCTGATAAGATTATTGATGCTGAAGAGAAAGCTAAGAGAGTAGAAGATATTCAGGCTCGAATCGATGATGTTCTGAATAATCCTAAGCCTAGCTTTACCACTAAAAAGCTCACTGAAAAGGAAATTGATGAGAAAGTCGTCAAGGCTTTGAACATTGTTGACTTGGATGAATTGGAAGATCGTGATATTTCCACTCTTTCCGGCGGTCAGCAGCAGCGAGTTGCTATCGCTAGAGCTATTATCTGTGAACCACAGATTCTGCTTCTTGATGAGCCTTTAGGCGCTCTTGATCTGAAGATGAGAAAAGATATGCAGCTGGAACTCAAGGATATGCATAAGCGTTTAGGAATCACCTTTATTTATGTTACCCATGATCAGGAAGAAGCCTTAACTATGTCTGATACTATCATTGTTCTTAATGATGGCATCATTCAGCAGGAAGGTGCTCCTGAAAGCATCTATAATGAACCTAATAACGCCTTTGTTGCCGACTTCATCGGTTCATCCAATATCTTCAATGCCACTATGGTCGGACCTAAGAAAATTAAGTTCCTCAATGCCACTTGGGATTGTCTAGATGAGTTCCCGCTTAACGCTCATGTTGATGCTGTTGTCAGACCGGAGGATATTCATTATTCCCAGGAACCCAAGGATGGCTATATCAAGGGCAAGATTGCTCAGAAGGTCTTTAAGGGCATCCATTATCAGTATGTTATCATGGTCGGACATAATGAAGTCACTTCTCAGTCCATCAATTCTTATGATGAAACTCAGCCCATCTATATTCAGATCAGACCTAATGGCATTCATGTCATGGCCCGAAAAGATGATCTTAATGTTTATGAGGATGCCTACATCGGAAAAGACCATTGTGTCTATATCGATGATAAGCCCTTTGAATGTGATTTATCCAAGCTGATTCCTGAATCCAAGGTTGATGAAGATGGATTAGTTATCTTCGGAAACAAGAAATATGATTTTGCTGATGCTGAAGTTGTTGCTTCGGTTCCTCCCCAGTCTTTCTCAATCTCTGATGATACCAGTGAATCCAAGGATTCAGGTGAAGTCATCAATTCCGTTTATAAAGGTGACCATTATCTGGTTTTGGTCAGAAGTCAGGATGAAGAAGACTTCTTTGTTTCAACCCCGTATACTTTCAACCCTGGTGATGTTGTCGGTATCAATATCGACAAGAACTCCATCGTTCTGAAGCTACAAGGAGACATTGAAGACTATGAAATATAAAACCTTCAGAAAAGGACTTTCGCTCCCTTTTGTTGTTTTTCTTCTTCTGTTCGTTCTGATTCCGATTTTCTTTATTGTTTTCTATGCCTTCAGTGATGCTGACGGAAATTTCTCCATGTCGGCCATTGTCGATTTCTTTACTTCTACTACTAAGCTCAATGTTCTTCTGGTTTCTCTTCTCATCGGAATCTTCAATACTGTCCTCTGTCTTCTGATCAGTTTCCCTTTGGCTTATATTCTTGCCAATCCGAAATTCAATAAGAACTATGTCTTGGTTATGCTCTTTGTTATGCCAATGTGGATTAACTTTGTTCTGAGAACCGGTGCTTTGAGAGAATTGCTCTCTATTGTTCTGAAATGGTTTGGAACCACTACGGGTCAGCATCCGTTATTCTGCACAATGGTTGGTATGGTTCTTAACTATATTCCGTTTACGATTCTTCCGCTTTATTCAACCATGCTTAAGCTGGACAATTCTCAGATTGAGGCAGCCAAAGATTTAGGCTGCAACCCTCTGAAGACTTTCACTAAGTCTATCATCCCTCAGGCTATGCCTGGAATTGTTTCTGCTGCAATGATGGTATTTATGCCAACTATTTCTTCCTATGTTATCTCTGATACTCTCAGTGAAGGAAAAATTATGCTTTTCGGAAACTCCATCTATTTAAGCTTCTCAAATTCCGATTGGAATAGCGGATCATTCATGTCACTTATTATGTTGATTATTATTTTTGTTTCGATGTTTGCTACTAAGAAATTCCAGCGTGAATCTGAAAAGGGAGGTGCAGCATGGTAAAGAAAAAAGTATTTGCTTATATCTATGTCTACCTCATTCTGCTGATCATCTATCTGCCAATCTTCTATCTTATTGCCTATTCGTTCACTGACAGCCGTATTACGGGTCAGTGGACCGGTTTCTCTTTTGAACTCTATAAAGATCTTTTCAGCAATAAGGAAATTCTTGTGGCTTTAGGAAATACCTTAATCCTGGCTTCTATCTCGGCTTTGCTTTCAACGGTCATTGGAACCCTGGGTGCTATCGGTATCTATTACTGCCGAAAAGGCTTCAGAACCTTGGTTGAAAACATCAATCAGATTCCGGTTGTCAATGCCGAAATTGTTATGGCTATGTCTCTTACTGTTATGTTTGTTTTCGTTGGTCAGCATTTCTTCGGTGGCGAATCAATCTTCTCTTTTTGGACTCTCTTGGCCGGTCACTGTGTCTTAGCTGTTCCCTTTGTTTATCTCAATGTCAAGCCTAAGCTAGTTCAGATGGACCCTGCCTTATATGAGGCTAGCCTTGATCTAGGCTGTTCTCCGACTAAGGCTATCCATAAAGTTGTCATTCCTCAGATCATTCCCGGCATTCTTTCCGGTCTTCTTCTCAGTTTCACCCTTTCTCTGGATGACTTTATTGTCACAGCCTTTACCAGAGGCAGCGGACTTCTTTCCGGACAATCTCAGATTGAAACTCTTTCAACTCTCGTTCAGGCAAAAATCAAGAAGGGTACTGTTCCTCCGGAAATGAGAGCCTTGACTACAATCATTTTCCTTATTGTTCTGGTAATCGTTGTCAGTTATTCGATCTATGTCAATGTTCAGGCTAAGAAGAGCAGAACTCTTTTAGGCTCCGGACATAAGAGAAGGAGAGCAAGCTAATGAACCGAAATTCTTTAAAAAAGTCTTTTGCCATTATCAGTGTGGCACTTCTTATCGGATCTGATTCCATGGGTGTAGCCACTGTTTCTCAGAAACAGGCCAATAGGCTCTACGCCCTGAATCTTCCTCAGGTCACTTTAAGTGTCTATAATTCTGATGACTATATTGCTGAAGATGAGGTAGATGAAGACGGAAACATTGAAAAAGGCCTGGTCTCCCAATTTCAGGATTACTGTCTGGAAGAGTTAGGACAGAATGTCTATGTTGCCTATTCCACTTTTGATACCAATGAAACTATGCTTTCAGAACTGAAGACCGGAAAAGCTACCTATGATATTGTTTGTCCTTCTGACTACATCATTCAGAAAATGATTAAGGAAGACTTAATTGTTGAATACGATGAAGATTCAACTCCTAACTATGATAAATATGTTTCTCCATTTGTTTCCGAAAAAATGGGATCAATTTCCGTCAATGGTCAGGAAGGCTTAGTCAATAAGTATGCCAGAGGCTATATGTGGGGAACCTTAGGAATTCTTTACAACAATAATTTCCCAGGTGTTACTTCCCGAGGCATCACAGCTGAAGAAATGGATGAAGATATGACTTCTTGGCTTTCCTTATGGAATTCAAAGTATGAGACTCTGCTTTCCATCAAGGATAGTATGAGAGATACCTATGCTGTCGGCATCATGAAAGCCTATAATTCCGACTTTGAAATCGGTGATGTCTCATATGAAGGCTTTGAGACTCTTAAGACTAAATATGATAACGGTATCTATTCAGCCGAAGAATATAACGAAAAAGCTAATACCATTTTCAATCTTTGTGATAATGTGACATTAGATAGAGTTGAAGCTGAATTAAATGAACTGAAGGATAATTCTTTTGGTTTCGAAGTTGATTCCGGTAAAACAGATATGGCTAAGGGAGATGTCTTTGCTATTAACGTTGCTTGGTCAGGTGACGCTGCTTACGCCATGGATTTAGCTGATGAAAACAATGAGAAGAATGCTGAAGTTTCCGGTTATGTTCCTACTGTATTGAAGTACGCTCTTCCGGATAACGGAGCCAACATCTGGTTTGATGGCTGGGTTATTCCTAAGAATGTCAAGCAGAAGGCTCTGGCTCAGGAATTCGTTGATTTCATCTCAGATCCGGTCAATGTTGCTCAAAATATGGAATATATCGGATATACTTCCGTTATTGGCGGTTATGATGTCCTTTCATTGATTCTTTCTTGGTATGACATGCGTTGGGATGAAGAAATGAATGACGGAGACGGCGGAATTGATGAATCAGTCATTGAAGAATACACTCTGGTTAATTCTTCTGATATTGCCTCTCTTGATGATGAAGAATTAGAGTCTTCCTACTATGTTAAGGATATCTCCTATTTCTTCTCCGGAACCCTGGATGAATATTCTAATGATAGTGTTACCTTCTGTATCACTGCTGACTGTAAGAACCGCCAGTTTGATACTCAGTATCCGGATTCTTCCTTACTTCCTGGCTTATGCATCATGGCTGATTTCGGTAATCAGACAGACAGTCTTCTAAAGATGTGGGAAAATGTCAAGAACACTAACCTTCCTCTTTGGGCTTACATTCTTATCTGTGTGTCTATTGTCGGATTAATCGGTTTTTATATTTTCTCCAAAATCCGAAAAAGACAGATTCTTAATGACCGTCGCAAACGAAAGCTTGCCCGTGAACTGAAGAATAAAAGAACGGATGAAATGACCAAGATTCTGACTGAAGATATTGCTTAAAATGAAAACTGTGAACGGAGAATATCTGTTCACAGTTTTTTATTTGCTGATTTTTTCTAGAATATTATTGATAAGCAGGGAAGTGATATTCACACCGGTGACTTTTTCAATTTCAGTGAAGAAGGCATTGCCGTTAGCTTCAATGAAGATAGGAGAATCATTATCAGACATAGCGATATCAATTCCGGCATAATCTAGGTCAAGGATCTTACAGGCTTTGATGGCAACCTTTTTAAATGATTCAGGCAGGGTGTCAGTGGCATCATAGCCTTTTCCTCCCAGAGCGATGTTGCTTCGGAAATCATTCAGGTTGACTCTTTCCATGACGGCAACCACCTTAGAACCGATAACCATGACCCGGTAATCATGTCCCTGGTGCTTGGAAAGGAATTCTTCATAGAGATGAGGAACGGAAATATGTGAATAATAGTTTTCTTCTAATTCTGATCTGTTTCTGATCAGTTTTACCTGTCTTCCCATGGAACCATGGTTTTCTTTAAAGACTAAGGGATAGGAGAGCTGAGCTTCTACCTGGTTCAGGAATTCGGATATTTCCTCCTGAGGTGGATTACTGACATAGCATAGAGGTGCTGGTATCGTAAGAGGAGTAATGATACCCTGGCCTTTCAAAGCCAGAATGGTTGTCATTTTATCGTCACTGAGATGCAAAGACTTGGCACTGTTGAATAAAGGCAGCTTTTCATCAAGAGCATCAGCCAGATAGGAATCTTTGTCTAGATCAATAGCAAAAGAATAATCCGATAGATTCGGAAAGGAGATTTGATTTCCGTTTGTTGAGGGCAGAAAACTGACTGCTTTCTTTATGTCACAGTCAATGCCTCGATTGCTTAATTCTTCTTTGATTCTCCTGGCTTTGTGGCTGTTATTAGGATTATCGGAGAAGCTATTGATAATAATTAATGCTTTCATAAATTCTATAATCTATCTATTTTAGCAAGTTTATCTTGCTTTTCAATCATTATCAAGGTATATTTATTAAGTTGCTCTTGAAATTTCTGACAAATGTTACTATATTAATAGAGCTATATATCGCGGGGTAGAGCAGTGGTAGCTCGTCAGGCCCATAACCTGGAGGCCGTAGGTTCAAATCCTGCCCCCGCCACCATTATAAAAACATAAGTAATACAGTAAAATGTATTACTTTTTTTGTGTTTTAGGAGTTTGATTCCTGACATTAAATACTATTTTGACCATATTTAATACTTTTACGCTTAGGGTGTGTAATTGTAATAAATGAATAGAAGTAATAAATTAACGGTTTATAAATTCCGTTAAATTATTGAGAAAATGTTAAACGATAGAATTATAAACTTCTATCATCATATAAAAAACCATCAGATAAATAAAAGGGTTTGAGAGTGTTGTCGTTTTAAAATAAAAAAATATTATAGATTATAATTGTTTTAGAATAAACATTAAATAATTATA
This sequence comes from Bacilli bacterium, assembly GCA_041670225.1. Lineage (GTDB taxonomy): Bacteria > Bacillota_I > Bacilli_A > RFN20 > CAG-288 > Enterosoma. Next base: position 12,726 of record JBAXZU010000025.1, read on the forward strand.
GATATAAGCATATTTGTCGTTTACTGTATTCATTCCTACAGCTTTCATTGCTTCAACTTGCTTTTCAAGTGGATTAATAGCAGGATATAAACTATGAGTTAACATAACTAATGAATGTGATAGGTTTAGTTTGTCTTGAGAAGAAGCTGTTTGAAATCTAGAATTGATAGCATCATCAAAGTCTTTGAATATTTTAACAAAGTTGCTTTTGAATACGATAACTTTTTCTAATGATGAATGAATCTCAATATCAACCAAATAAATGGATATAATTTTTAATAATCTCATATGACCAAGATAGCAATTGGCTAAATCCTTGCTTAATTCTTCGATGCTATTCTCTTTGTTAAACGAACTAATAATTTGGTTTAAGAAATGAATATAATCATCTCTAATAATATCTAACATGATTTCTTCTTTGGAATTGTAATAACAATATAAAGAAGAACGAGCAATAGAAATTTTTTCGCTGATTGTTTTCATCGAAATATCTTGATAATCCACTGTATCAAACATGGTATTTACTATTGATATAATTTCTTTCTTTCTTTCGTTTATTTGTTCTTCTGTACATGCTCGCTTCATGGATAATCACCTCTAGGTAAAATAATTATACAGCACTATTGACATAGTGTCAATTTGATAATATACTATATGTATTGACACAGTGTCATTATAGGAGGGTTTATGTAAAATGAAAAGCTTAGTTATTTATTTTTCTAGATGTGATGAGAATTATGCTGTTGGAAATATTACTAAAGGTAATACTGAAATAGTAGCTGAATTAATTCAAAAAGAAACGGGTGCTGATTTATTTAAATGTGTGGGAGTTATTCCATATTCTAAAAATTACTCTAAATGTTGTGATGAAGCAAAAGTTTATCAAAAACAAAATGTTCGACCAGAATTAGTAAAATACTTAGATAATGTTTCTTCATATGATGTTATCTATATTGGCGGTCCAGTATACTGGGGTGAATATCCATATGAAATCTATTCTGAACTTGATAGATTAGATTTTAAAGGAAAGATTATTAAACCATTTACTACTCATGAAGGCAGTGGACTTGGTAACTGTGTAAGTGTGTTAAAGAAAAAATGTGTTGATGGTAATGTAATGCCTGGCCTTGCTATTCAAGGACGTAAAGATAAAGATTTATCAACAATTATTAAAGTAAAGGAATGGGTGAAATAATATGAAAGAATTTGTTTTAAATAATGGAATTAAAATGCCATCAATTGGTATTGGTACATTCTTATTAGAGCCAAAAGATGCAGAAAACAGCGTTAAAGTAGCACTTAAAGACGGATATCGTCTTATTGATACCGCTAATGCATACATGAACGAAAGAGCAGTAGGAAGAGGAATTATTGCTTCAGGTATTAAACGAGAAGAAATATTTGTATCTACTAAGCTTTGGCCTATTGAATACGAAAATGAAAATGCCATTGATGAAACTCTTGAAAGATTAAATTTAGATTATATTGATTTATTATTTTTACATCAACCAGCTGGAAACTGGAAGGCTGGATACAAGATGCTAGAGAAAGCCTATAAAGAAGGTAAAATCAAGGCAATTGGTATTTCTAATTTTGAGGGTGAATATATTGAAGAGTTACTAAAAATGTGTGAAATAGTACCACAAGTAATCCAAGTTGAATGTCATCCTTATTTCCCTCAAGATGAATTAAGAAAAATTATAGATGAAAAGAATATTCGTATTATGTCATGGTATCCACTTGGTGGAAAAGGAAATACTCAAAAATTATTAAATGAACCAGTTATAAAAGAAATAGCTAGTGTACATCAGAAGACTCCTGCTCAAATTGCTTTGAAGTGGCATATTCAAATGGGATTCATAGTTATCCCAGGATCTAAAAATGAAGAGCATATTAAAGATAATTTCAATATTTTTGATTTTGACTTAAGTGGAGAAAAAATGAAAAAGATTGCTACCTTGAATGAAGGTAATAGATTCTATATTCGTGATGAAAAACAATTAAATGTTTTTGCTTTATGGCAACCTACATATGAGGAAAAGTAAATGGAATATAAGAATGGATATGTTTATGAATCTGGAGAGCTCAATATTTTGGGCTCTCTTTTTTTCGTTTTCTAAAAGAAGTGCATGATATTTTTCTTCATACTTCCTGTAGTAGTTAGTGGCCCCATTTCATGTTGTATGCCTTCTAATTTGACATTATCAGTTGTTTTTATAAAATATCTTTAATGTTTTCAAAGTCATCAATTACTGATTCTCTTACTTCATATAACTGCTCATAGACTTCAAGGAATAATTATTTTAATCTATATTCACTAATATGAGAGGTGGAGCCCCTTACTATTATCATGAAAAATATGAATTAGAAGCAGATGGGGTTCTTCATTTAGATGAAGATAGATTTGCTCTTATTGAATTTAAACTTGGCTCAAAAGAGATTGAAATGAGGGCAAAGAATCTATGTGAACTTGAAAGGTTAATAAAAAGTCATAATAAAAGCAATGATATTCAAATGAGATTGCCTGATTTAAAAATTGTTATTACTGGTGGGCAATATGGATATAAACGTGATGATGGTGTTTATGTTATTTCAATTGGATGCTTAAAAGATTAATGTAAGAATTTCAAATGATAATATGGATTTGCTTTCAAGTGTTATCGAAAATGATGAAAATAGAAAAATAATTAAGTCTCGTTTTTTTTAATCACTTATCAATCAGTATTCAAATTTGAAACTTGATATGAGGCTTCTTTTGATTCGTGTCTATTCTTGATTTACAAATTGCTTTTTACCAAATTACCGGAACATTATCAACATAATGCCAGTATTTACCTGTTTTTGTTGGTTCATCCTCACTATACCAATAAGCAGTTCCACTTTCTATATTCCAATAGCTGCTCCAGTTCTCTGGGAAGGATGGGGCTTCACTGTAGATAGTGAATGAAGTGTTTTCGTAGAAGGCTTCATCTTAAATTGTCGTTACCATTTTGTGAATGATTACTGAGGAAGAAGAGGTGAATTCGGAGAAAGCATAGCTTCCAATAAAAGTGACAAAATCAGGAATGACATATTGGGTAATCTCTTTTCCTTCTGGATATTTAATCAGTTTAGTTTTATCTTTATTGAAGAGAATACCATCAACGGCACAGAAATTTAAGTTATCTGGATTAACTGTAATCTGAGTTAAAGAAGGGCAATCATTGAATACGGCAAAGCCAAGAGATTCAACGTTTTTCGGAATGTTAATTGATGTCAGTGATGTACATTCGTTAAAGGCAAAATCATCAATCATGGTGACATTATCGGGAATGATGATCTCAGCTAGTGAAGTACAGACATAGAATGTTGATTCATTGATAATAGTCACTTTATCCGGAATATTGATTTCAGTCAGGGATTCGCAATTGCAAAATGCACCACAACCAATAGAAGTCAGATTTTCTGGAAGGATGATTTTGGTCAGATATTTACAGGCGGAAAAAGCAAAATCAATAATAGAAGTTGTGGTTTCGGGAACGGAATATTCGGTTGATGTTTTTCCAACCGGATAGGTTATTAATTCTTTTTTATCTTTAGTGAATAGAACTCCATCAATGGAAAGGAAATAAGAATTATCCGGATCAACAGAAATCTGAGTCAATAAGGTACATTTGGAGAAGACATCGCTACCTATCGAACTGACATTTTTAGGGATAGTTATTTGAGTCAGACCCGAACATCCTTTGAAAGCTCCCCTGCCGATAGTAGTGACATTTTCCGGAATGGTGATTTCAGTTAATGATTTACAGTTGTCGAATGCTTTTTCTCCAATAGAAGTTATGCTTTCTGGAAGAACGAGGTTGGTTAATGA
>JBAXZU010000026.1:0-16239 GCA_041670225.1 Bacilli bacterium
AAATAAGCAATGAAGAAAATTCCTATATAAGCAACTCCAAGATACAGAGGCTCAAGACTGCTCTGATACATCAAAGCTTTCATATTCTTCTTTCTCAGTATGCCGACCGATTTTTCATAATCAGCATAATAATTGTCAGATACCCCAAAGCCTCGGTAATTCAGTTCATTATTTAGTTTGGAGATTGTCAACTGTTTCTGAATAGAGAGATATTCCTTATATTCCTTAGTTGACTTATAAACAAAGTATTTCATAAACTGAGCCGAAGCAATCGAAAGAATAATGAAAATCATCGAATACAGTGTGACTTTCCAGTCCATAATGAACATCATAGTCACATAACCTATCAATAAAACGAAAGTATCAAAGAATTCAGTCGTCATTTTTCTAATGCCTTCAGTCGTATCATAGATATCCGAAAGATTTCGGTTAAGGATATCACCAGTATTGTTTCCAGAAAAATAAGAAATATCATTATTTAAAAGATGTGTGAAACTTATTTGTCGCATTTTCAAAGCCATCTTATTTCCAAATACCCGAACCAGGTATCTCTTAAAAAATCGGTTGATTTGGACAAAAAGAACAAGGCAAATAAAAGAAATAGTTAAAATAAGAGTCTTTTGATAATCACCATCGTTAAGAGAATTAATCGTATTTCCCTCAATCTGAGGAATAAAACACATCAATCCATCAAAACAAAGAGCGGTAATGCTCATCAGCCAAACCACTTTCCAGTTTTCTTTAAAATAAGTTGATATTCTATCGTATTTTTTCATTTGGATTCTTCCTCATTTCTTTGGACTTCCGATATATTTTTTCCAGAACATACAGGAACTGGGCTTTTTCTTCTTCATCTAATGGAGAAAACAGCTTTTGGTAGTATTCGATTTCAAATTGCTGATCATTAAGTTTCAGTTCCAATCCTTTAGGAGTAATAACAAGATATTTTTTTCGGCGATCTTCCCCATAATGAAAGACAACATAACCTCTATCAATCAGTTTGTTGACCATTCTGGTCACCAAAGCCTTATCGACATTGAGGTAAACCACAATGTCAGAGGAAATACAGTTCTCATGTTTGGAGATAAACCTGAGGGTTTCTTTTTCGTTGCTGTTGAGTTCTTCACCCAAGGAATTCATTTTCAGATTCATATTTCTGACAATCTTAGTCAGCATTCTATATGGTTCTTTCACTATTCTTGCCTCTAGCCTATATCATCCTATTAATTGATTGACAAGTCAACTAATTTGCTTAAACATTTTTCTGCCTATTGTTTATTTTTATATTGAAAAAGGGGGCACATTTCTGTGTCCCCTTGATTTCAGCTAACAAAAATTAACGAGCAGTAACACCAGCAGGATCAGCAGCAAAGGCAGTTGCAGCAGCACCTTCACCATCAACCAAATAAGTGCAGTTCACGAAGGAAGAGCCAGCGTCATTTCTGGCAATATGGAATAAAGTATTGGAAGAAGCGGCAGCGGCAGTCATATGAATTGTACTATCACAATCAACAATAGTTCCAGTTGAGAAGAAAGCGATAGGACCCCAGCTGTTGATGGAAGCAGTTAACGTAACTTCAACATCAACGTTGGAAATAGTTCCGCCATTGTTGCAATAGACAAACGGTCCAAAGCCGGACGTAGCATAGCCACCACAGATAACTTTGACATTTCTGACAATACCAGTAGCAGCGACCATGTTGAAGAAAGTACCACCGCTCTGAGTATAATTACTGATACTATGTCCCTGACCTTCAAAGATTCCATAATACTGATCAGCCATTTTGACGCCATCAATAACAGCTCCGCCTAAATCAATATCGCTAGAAAGGTAAGCATTGTCATGAGTGTGTTCAGCTGAACCATTGAAGAAACTGAATAAGGAATCCTTATCCTTGATTTCAATTGCATTTTCGGGAATATCGTAAGCGGGAGCAGCACTTTCCTGAACTTTGAAAGAAACAACAGCAGTAGCTTCCTGAGTTCCGGAAACACCTTTGAAAGTGACATCAACAGAACCTTCGCTGACAGGAGCGACAGTGAATGTTCCATCATTGTTGTTGGTAAGAGCAACAATGCCATCAACTGAAGAAGTGGCAGAATAAGTGACTTCACCATCAAAATTCTTATTAGACAAAGTAACAGTAGCATTAGCTCCGGAAAGAGAAAGAATCTTAGCGGAAGTTTCAGCAGTGATTTCAGGATCATAGCAGGCAAATTCATCATTATCATGAATCATGCCAGGCATGACACCATCAGTCAACTGCCAGAATTCACTAGTCAGATCATAATTCTCAGCCTGATTATCAGCATAGACCTGAGAATCATGGATGTTGCTGGTATTGGCAGTAGAGCACCAACTCTGTCCTGGATCTGGATCAAAGGGAAGAACATGCTGATTTGTTTCGGTAGCACTATTAGAAGTATAGATGTTATCGATAGCGACTGGGCCATCAGCAGCAATACCGGCATAAGCAGTAGTATCAAGCATCTGAGCATTATTGGTAACATTGTTGACAACACAATCTTTAATGGTTCCCTTCAAAAGACCGGCAACAATACCGGAACGGCACCAAGTCCAATTGAAAGCACCAGAGGTATCAACAGTGCTAGTTGCATCAAAGACACAATCCTGAACTGTTCCCATCATTTCACGGCAGAGTAATCCACCAAAACCGGCAGACTGATTAAGAGTTCCGATGAAGTGAGTGTTCTTCACAACGGCAGCGGCAGAAATATTGAACCAAATACCACCATTTGTATTATCAGCTAAAGGATTGGCATTGAAGTTTCTGACGGTATATCCACGTCCATCAAGAATTCCGTTGAAAGTAACACCATTCTTAGCACCATCAGTATCTTTTCCACCTAAATCAATATTGGCACCAAGAGCAAACTTATCGGCACCATTAGTTGAAGTCATGACTTTGCTAGTGAAATCTTCAGGTGTGGAGATAACAGTATACTTACTATAGTCAGCCTTGACAGTAACTGAAAGCTTAGCAACAGCTACAACAGTATCTCCTTCCTTAACGTTAACACTGATATCAAAGACACCAGCACAGACAGGGGTGAAGAATCTCTTATAATCCTTAGCATCAGGAGCATATTCGCCAATAGCATATTGAGGATTACTGACCGGCCATTCATAAGTGTAGTCTTCCATGGTCTTTCCGCTAGGAAGATCAGAAAGAGCAACAAACAAAGGATAGGCACCAGAAGATTCAGTTACTGAAGTAATAGCTTCTTCAACCTGGCCCGGATCCTTATAAAGTGAAAGAGTGGCAGCGATTTTGACTTCTGGGTCATCAGCTTCAACAGTGATGGCACAAGGGGTGATAGTCAAAGTAGGATCAGCAACAGTAAGAATAATGTTGCAGGTTCCTGCCTTAATGGCAGTGACAAGTCCATCTTCAGTAACAGTAGCGACAGAAGCATCAGATGAACTCCAGGAAGCCTGACCAATTACAGCCTCAGTAGGTGTGACAGCATAGGTGAGAGTGAAGGTTCCGCCAACTTTAAGAGTCTTAGCCTGTTCATTTAAAGTAATGGCTGTAGCTTCAATAGGTGCAGTAGAATCACTGGTTTCCTCAGAATCACTGACTTCAGTGCTAGGTTCAACAGAAGGTTCAGTGCTCGGCTCAACAGAAGGTTCTGTACTCGGGGTAACAGAAGGAGTGACTGAAGTATCAGTAGAAGGAGCTGTACTTTCAGAATCACTAGTAGAAACAGATGTAGAAGTACTAGTAGCTGGTGAAGTACTAGTGGTAGGAGTATTGGTGCAGGAGCCTAACATCATAAGTGATGAAATGGCGGCAACCATAATTAAACTTTTTTTCATATTTATTTACCTTTTAATTTCTATATTTAAAATAAACGTCTTCTCAGAAACAAAAATTAATAGACACTGATTACAGCTATTACCCCCTTTTTTTCTTTCATAAGCGGTCACAAAGTTTCCGGTTATGAAGGTATCGCTTACAGCTTTTACCACCTTATGAATTCCTGACTTTCATAAGAGACATAATTCATTTTCTGGTTGAATTAATTCAAGTTTTAGCTAAGTGTTTTTTGTAAATCATTCTATTTATACAAGTAATGATTCGAACACTTTTTGCTGAAACCTATAATCCAAAATCAGATAATGAGAGCTGATTAAGCGCTACCAATGTTGTAATTCATTTGATTTCAAGGCTTTTTTGTTTCTTCGTGCTCGGTTAGCTTTTTTTCGTGTTCGGTCAAAAATCATTCCGAAATTCATACTGGAACCAAATATTTGACAAAAGTTTTTTTAAAAGATATTTTTTTCTTGAAAACTAGTTTATCATATATGTATGAATGGAAAAAACTATGATTAAAACCGCTATCATCGAAGATGAGGACCAAGCCGCTCAGACCCTACAGAAATACCTCGAAAAGTTCTTTACCGAAAATGGAATCCAATACGAAATAGTCCGTTTTTACGAAGGCTTATCCTTTTTAAGTGATTACCATAGTTTTGATTTAGCTTTCATGGATATTGAAATGCCACATATGAATGGTATTGAAGTAGCTAAAAAATTACGTGAGAAAGATAATAAGATCTCCTTAATTTTCGTTACTAACATGGTTCAGTATGCTATCAAAGGCTATGAAGTCGATGCCATTGATTATGTTCTGAAACCAATTCAGGCGACCCGTTTTGAAGCCTTAATGAATAAAACTATGAGACTCATCAAAAATGAACAGGAACAGGAAGTACGACTGAAGACAACTGGTGGAATCACTAAAGTATTTCTTTCCTCAATCATCTATATCGAAGTTGAGGATCATCTCTTGATTTATCATACTTCCGAGGGTGAGATTCAGGTCTGGGGAACTCTTTCATCGGCAGAGAAATCTCTTCCGAAAGACTCTTTTTTCCGTTGCAATAACTCCACTATCATCAATACCCAGAAAATAGTTTCTCTCGATCATGATTCAGTTTATCTGAAAGGCTGGAAAAATCCTCTCTCGGTGTCCCGTAGCAAAAGAAAAGATCTTCTTGATATCGTCGGATCTTCAAAGGAGAAATAATCTTGAGTTACCTTGATCTTTTACTCCCTTCCGCACTTATTTTTTTAAAAAACATTTGTTCAATTCCGATTTTTACCTATGGGATAGGAAGAAAAAATAATTTTCTTCCTAAATGCATAGTCTTATTATCGGCTTTGCTTTTTGTGACCTTCTTCCTTCCTTTCCTTTATAGTCTATTTGAAAATGCTGCCAACTATAATCTCCTCTTGATTAACTCCATCCTCTCAATCTTCATTTCCGGATTAGCTCTTTATTGGCTTTTTGATATTCCCTATGAATTTGCTATTTTCTGTGAAACTATTTTTGGTTTAGCATCATTTCTCTCCAAGCAGGTTAGCTATACCATTATTTTGGCTGTCTCAACCTCCTTTTCCCAAATTGATTTTTCTTATGAAATTCTCATTGAATTAGCTTCCTTTATAGTGATTGGGTTCTTTATTTATTATTTTTTCTTTACCAGATTCAAAAACCGAAACGAAAAAGCCGGTTCCAAACTCATGATTGTCTTTTCAGCCATTTTCGTAGTTGTTTCACTTTCAATGGAAGGCATGTCCTTATATCTCAAAGAAAACCAGACTTCGTATTTTTTGATGATCACCTTATGTGAAACTCTCTATGCTTTGATTATTGCTATCATCTATTATTCATTTCTCAATCAAGGTGAATCAGAAGCAGAAATTGCGATTATCCGTCATAGTTGGGAAGAAGACAGAAGGCATTATGAAATGCAGAAGGAAAGTGTTGAAATGATTGGAATCAAGATTCATGACTTAAAACACCAGATCAATGATATCCGTCAACAGGGAAACCTAACCGACAAGATGGCTAGACAGCTAGAAGAATCAGCTGATATCTATCAATCAGTAGTCCAGACTGGAAACAACGTCCTTGATGTCATCCTTTCCTCAATCTCCCTAAGATGTCAGAAAAACAGTATTCAGCTGACTTGCATGGTTGACGGAAAATCACTTTCCTTTATGGATGATGTCGATATCTATTCCTTATTTGGAAATATGATGGACAATGCCTTTGAATATGAGACTAAAGTTAAAAACATCAATTCTTGTTTTATCTCCTTAACAGTGAAAAGCAAGGATGGCTATATTCAGATTCATGAAGAAAACCATTTTCATGGCACCAATACTTCGAAAGATGTTACCAAAACAACAAAAAAAGATAAGGAAAATCATGGCTTTGGAACCAAATCAATGGCCAAGATAGCTGAAAGATATAAAGGAAGCCTATATTTCAAAATTGAAGATAAAATGTACCAGGTAGACTGCATTATTCCTATTCCTAAAGAGGCAAAACTATGAAAAAACAGCAATCAGGATCATCTTTATTCATTTTTTCAATCATAGGCACCTTAGCTGCTCTTTTTTCCTGCATTCTTATTGTCATGCTTTCACTTCAGACAACTATTTCAATTGATGAGTACCCGCTTTACTCCTATTCCCAGTATATTGACCGTAGTCAGTCTCAGATTTTCACCGCTGATGGAGGAGCCCAGCTTTACGAAGCTGAAAGCTTTAATTTGTCTGGATCAGCCAAAATCAAAGAAAACATCTATGCTTCCGGAGAAAATGAAGTAGCTAACCTCTATACTGGTGCTTCCCTGAAAATTAACCTATCCTCAACATCGGACATCACCTGCAAACTCATGATTTCCACTTCCTTCATATCCGCTAACGGAAAGCCGATTGCCAGTTCAAACCTCTTCCAAATCACACTAAATCAGGAAGATATTACTCCTAATGTCAATATCGAGGCTTCCTATAATGAATATGACTTCATTGAAAGCACCCTGACTTTAGTTAATCTTACCAAAGGAATCAACACTTTTATCCTCACTTCTCTTTCTAACAGCTATGCCATTGATTATTTCGTCTTGGTTTCTCCGAATAATGTCACCTCAAGTGACCAACCAATCGGCAACTACCAGAATAAATTCATTGGTTCTGAAAGCCGTCAGGAATTCTACGCTTCCCTCCAGAGTGAAATTATCGGAGCAGTCATTATTGAAGAAGAGATTCCTTGCACTGTCTTTTTCTCTAATCCGGATGAAAGCATTGCTTTCTATGTCAATAGTGATGAAGAAATAACTACCATTTTTTCCATTAATGCCAAAAAGAAAGACAGCAGCTACAATACCCCTGGTCTTTCAATTACGGTAAATAACCAGAGTGTTGATACTAAAGCAGCTGAAAAAATGACAGCCCAATATTCCGTGATTGAATTTGGATATGTTGATCTCAACCCAGGTGAAAACAAGATAGTTATTAAGAATCTTGGTGGCTATTTCCTTCTTAAATCAATTTTCCTTAACAGCGATATTGTTCTTTCGCCTACCAAATCCAATCAGAGATTCGAAGCCGAAAACGCCTCATTAAACGGAAAATGCCATTCAGCTTATTCTGATTCCGGATCCGGAAAATATGTTGTTGGATATAATTTGGCAAATTCCTTTGTTGACTTTAAACTTAAATCAAATTATCCACTCAGCAATCATCTATCAATTCGTCTTTCTTATGTTGGAGCCAAACTCCCATTATCACAGATAATCAAAATAACCGTCAATTCTCAGGCTTACACCATTAAATCCGACAAAGAAATCGAACCTACCGATTATGACAATTATCTTGATCTCTATATCGGAGAAGTCCATCTCAATTCCGGAGACAACTCTTTGATTATCACTTCCATCAATGGAAACTATAATCTTGACTGCATTTCTTTCTTTAATTCGGAAATTAAGAGCGGTGAGCTCTTCAATATCGAATCTGAGAATTTAATTCTTCAGGATTCAGCTGTATCCTATTACTCTTCCTATGCATCAGGAAAATACTATGTTACCGGCACCGGAACTTATGCTTCGGTTACCCTTTTCTTCTATTCTGACAAAGAAACGCTTTTGACCTTAGGCATGTCCTTATCCTATCCTTCACCCTTCCCCTTTACCACAGCCGATTTATTCACAGTCATGATTAATTCTGAAAACATCGCCTACAATGAACCCTCACTTTCAGGAACGGCTTCATTAACTACTTTCCAGGAAGCAACGGTCGGAAACTTTGCCTTTACTAAGGGAATGAATGTCCTGAGAATCAATTTTACTGGTGCATCATTTGGCTTAGACTGTCTTTCTTTATTGGCATAAAAAATACCAATCAGGGAAAAACTGAAAGCCCTTACGAAAAATAAGAACATCTTTTTTTGCCTATTTTATACAATCTAGGCAAGCTTAACAAGAAATCTTCTGATTCTTGGTTGAGAAAAAATATTAGGAGGTCTTTCATGAAAAAGACAAGTTTATTTTTAGCCTTAGCCTCTATCTGTTTATTAGCCTCATGTGGAGAAACACCAGCTACCAGTACTGATACCAGCACTTCTGTTTCCACCAGCACCAGTACTTCTTCTGTGGTTGTCAGAATCACCGGCAGTGGAACTGTCATGGTTGGAAAAACCAATAACATCACTGTACGTGTCAGTCGTGATACCACTGAATCGGGTTACACCCTTAGTGTCGCCGATACCACTATCGCTTCCGCTTATATTTCCGAAACCGATGATGAAACAGTCGTTATTACCGGAAAAAAGGTCGGTTCTACCACTTTAACCGCCACTTCTATCGCTGATCCTTCGGCCTCAGCCACTATTGATCTTGATGTTGTCTCAGTTACCAATCCAACAATCAAGGTCTCTGCTGATAAGACTTCCGTCACTCAGAAGCAGACTATTAATCTTTCAGCTGCTGTCAGTGATTACAATGGTGATGTCACCTATTCCTGGAAATCCTTATATGCTAAGGGAAGCTTCTCCGGTGACAAGACTTCAAATTCAGTCACTTACACTGGAAATACCATTGGATCTGATACTATTCAGGTTTCCTTCAACATCGGAACTGAATCATATACTGATACCATCATGGTCGTAGTCTTAGCTGATCATACTGGCTGGACTTCTCTTTCTACTGCTGATGATGTTAAGAATAATCTTCTTACTGCCGGAACTATCAACGGAAAATACTATCTGACTAGTGACATCGACTTAAGTGGATATGAAATCACTTACACCGGAAGTATCTTTGCCGGAACCATTGATGGTCAGGGCTATTCCATCTCCAACTTCTCTGTTGACGGAAATCCTGCCGACAACTATTCTAATGGCGGTTTCTTCAGCTCTATTGCTAAAGAAGGAAGACTCTACAACCTGGGATTTGATGATGTTGTCATCGGTCAGAAGGGTTCAGGCTGGGGAACAAGTGTTATCTGCTGTGCCTGTGAAGGAAACTTAGAAAACATTTCTGTTTCTGTCACCCACACCTTTGATAATTCTTCCCTTATTGATGCCAATGAATGGTTCCCATTCAATTCCGCTTTTGTCGGAATCTACAAGGAAGCAACCACCTATAGAAACATTGTCGTCAATGTCAACACTGATCCGGAAGCCGGTTATAAGACTATCTTTGCCGATGTTGCTTATCCAGCCGGTGGTGCTCAGGGCTTAAGTGCTCAGACTTCACAGACTTTCTCGGTTCAGGGCTTCTACACTAACTCCACTATTTATGCTGGTTCAGTCTGGGAATGGGGTGGACCAGTCGAAGATGATTCCGGATATTCAGTCGGAATTTCCTGGAACAATTCCGTTGCTTCCAGCTATGGACAGCTTGATCCTCAGGTTTGGAACCTCACTGATGGTGCTAAGCCTTCTCTTAAAGCTTTAGCCTAAAACAAACATAAAGACAGGACTGAATTTGTATTCAGTCCTGTTTCTAAGAAAGGTCATATTATGAAAACCAAAAACTTGCTCTTGATTGCTCCGTTGATATTCTCTTTATCATCATGTGACTTTTCCTCAGCTTCTTCCTCGCCGACAAGTGACACTCTCTCGGCTTCGGTAGCTGATTCAGCTTCAGAAGAAGAAAGTACCAAGCCTTCTGTCGATCAATCTGATTCCGATTCTCAAATTTCATCAGATATTTCACCTGAGGAAGAGTGGAAACTTACCTGGTCTGATGAATTCAACTCGGATAAGTTAGACACAACCAATTGGTCATACCAACAGGGAAATGGCAGTGATTACGGTATTTGGGGATGGGGAAACAACGAACAACAGTATTATCGTAAAGATAACGTTGCTGTTAAGGATGGCAATTTAGTAATAACTGCCAAAAAAGAATCATTCGGAGGATCATCTTACACTTCTTCCAGAATCAGAACCGCTGGATTAGTTTCTGCAACCTATGGAAAAATCGAAGCCAGAATATCACTTCCAGCTGGCAATGGCTTATGGCCGGCTTTCTGGATGCTTCCGGAAACGCAGTTTGAAAACCAAGGTTGGCCTCACAATGGTGAGATTGACATAATGGAAGCCAAAGGAAGACTGACAAATCAGACCAGTTCCGCACTTCATTTTGCTAATAACTCCAATCAGCATTATTATGTTTCATCCGAAAACGTCTTCAAACTAACCGATTACACCACTATCGAAGAATATCATAATTATGGGGTCATCTGGACCAAAGACAGCATGTCTTTCTATTGCGATGATAATGACTTTTTGACTATCAATCGTTCCAAATGGCAGACTAGTGCTTATTCTTCCGAAGAATCAGGTCCCTTTGATCAGCCATTCCATATTCTCTTCAACATGGCAGTAGGCGGAAACTTTGATGGCAACACTCTCCCACCTGATGACTTCACCTCAGCTGAAATGAAAGTCGATTATGTCAGAATCTATAGCCAAAGAAATTAAAATATGAGAAAAGCCGCTTCAATGCGGCTTTTTTCATTAGACTGGTTTTACTGTTTTCTTTCTTCGGTTAAGAAGAATGATTCCGGCTATTAGAACCGATGAAATAAACACATCGATAGTAGCCACCAAAATCTCCCAAGTGTAAATCGGTGTTCCGTAAACAGCTTTACTTCCGTCAAGATTGAATAGACCGTTTATTCTATTACTGCAGGCCTCGGAATAAAGAACATGTTTGGCCGCCTTCTGCATATAGTAGATAGCTGAAGCAGAGGTTTTATCAGCAATTGGGAAAGTTCTTGATGGATGAAGCCAGATATCGTTTCCGGCTCTCAGCCCCTGATTCATATTCATGTAAGTGTATCCGAAAGTTCCAGCATAATCAGTTAAGGCATTTCCCTGCATTCCCCATTCATTTCTTAAGACTTCAGTGACCAGACCATAATGTCCGCCTGACCAAGTATCACCAATCCGGTTATAAGAAGTCATAACCCCATGTGCCTTTCCTTTTTCAATAGCATACTGGAAAGATCGGAGATAGATTTCACGGATAGACTGTTCATTAGCATAAGTACATAACCCATTATAAGGATCAAAATTCCGGAAGTTTCCTCTATCACCGCGATTGGTATCCTGATCATTAAGAGCAAAATGCTTTATCTGAACATAGATCCCTTCCTTTTGAGCCTGTTTTATAACCTCGGCAGCATAGAGTCCAGCCAAGGTCGTATCTTCGCTATAATACTCATAGTTTCTGCCTCCGAAAGGAGTTCGGTGTGTGTTACAGGTGGGAGCATACCAACCGGAGATATTGTTCCATAAAGCTTCCTGAGCAATACAGGAACCAATATCTTGAGCAACGGCGGTAGAAAAAGTTGAGGCCTGAATCGGGTAACAAGGGAAAAGAGTTCCCACATGCAGTCCCATCGGTGAATCTGAGGTAATAGTCATAGGCTTATTGATTGATGGAATATTAAGAGTCTCACCCATACCTGAAGAAAGAAAAGCGTATAGTTCATCAGCTGACATACACTGAACTAACTTATCCCAGGAAGAATCATAATAATCTTTAGGCTTGCCGTTTTCATCAATCATATCAGCAAAATCAAGACCGGCTTTGCTGGAAGTGATGATATTCTCAATTTTGATTTCATCAGTCTTCTTGGTATTGGAATTATAGACATAATCCACTTCATCATTATTCATTCCTAAATGAGCAGACGAGGATTTATCAAGAATCCGGTTCTTAATATCATCAGTCATTGTTTTGGTGGCTTGTCCTTTAATTTTGGAATCACCATAGACTTCCGGATATGTATCAACCCAATTCTTTCGAGACAGCAATTTCATATCATCAGGAAGAGATGTATATTCTTCAGTTTCAAATTGATTGTTATTTTATATCCAGTATCAGAAGTATCATAAAAGCAATCATCACCAACAGAGAACCGGTAAGACTGACTTGAATCACCAATTGCATCATCGTTTTTCTTAGCTGACACAATATTTTTTAAGGCATCATGACAGTTTCTTCCAACCGAAAGATAATAGTTATCATTCTTTTCCAATAGATAAGTCTGATTGACCTTAGAATCATAAGAAGCCAACATTCTTTTATCAGCTTTAATCGTTATAAATTCCGATTCATTGGGAGCTAACTCACCGCTCTTAGCAAATCCTAAGAGATCAATTGCGGATTTCTCAATTCCGTTTTCTTTATCAAAATCAGTGTAAGGCTTTTGACAGTAAAGCTGAACCACATCCTTGCCTTTTCTCTTTCCGACATTACTGACTTCCAAAGTCACTTCGACTGTTTCATCCTTAATAGAGAAACTAGGCTCAGACCAGATAAACTGACTATAGCCTAATCCATATCCGAATGGATAGACAATTTCGGAATCATAGTCAAAATCACCGGCATTATTGATTCCAAAAAGAGAATCCTCATATCTAGTCTCATAATAGCGGTAACCAACATAGATGTTCTCACTATAGGCAACATAGCAGGAAGTTGTCATATTACCGGAATCAAGATAATGATTGTCGCCGTAATTCATCATACTGGGAGCGGAAAAGAGATCGGAAGCATAACTGTCAGCCAGTCTTCCTTGGGGTGATGATTCACCTTTAAGAATTCTAGCCACTCCTAATGTTCCGTACTGTCCAGGACCACCTATCCATAAGGCAGCATCGATGGAGTATTCCTCATTTTCTAAAAATCCTAACTCAAAAGTATTCATAGTGTTAAGAAGAACAATGGTCTTTTTGAAATCTTTTTCCTTTACTAACTCTAATAAGGAAATTTCCTCATCCGTCAATTCCAGATAATTCTTATCATCAGCTTCATAGAATTCTTTCATCGATGTCGGAAGATCCTGGCCTTCTCCTCCAGATCTGGAAAACACAATCAGAGCAGCATCGTTATAAGAAGAAAAAGAATCAAAAACCTCAGCATAAGCTTCCTTTTCCACTTCATTGATAGAATAACCGTAATTCCGTCTTCCTTTATTGCCATAAAAGGCACCATTCATGTCAGTTCCTGAGCCTCGGTGATAGCCTTCAGTATATTTCTTTTCATAAAAAGACTTTAAATTTGGATTAACCAAAAAGCCGTTATCATCTAAAGCTGAATAAAGAGAGACTCGTTCTAAATCACTTCCATTTCCAGAACCGGTTCCTCCATAAGCAATATTGACAGAGCCAGTTCCAAAAACTGAAACTCGCATCTCATTTTCAGAAAGGGGCAGAGCAGAATTTTGGTTTTTCAGAAGAACCGTTCCTTCCTCCTGAGTCTGAATAGCAATATCACGTGAATGGTTATACGCTAATTCCTTGCTTTTCTGTAATGGGGTGTAGAATAATTTCTTTCCAGTGAAGTTTTCTTTATTCCAACCCCAGGAACAGGTATAAATAGTGGCGCTATTATTTAAAAGTGAATTAGAAAAGGCAGCGATGGTCACGCCATTAAAAAGTGCTAATAGAAAAGAAAGAATTACAGTTATGGTTTTTTTCATAGTTTCTCCTTGATAAATTAATTATACAATAAGAGAAAACAATTCAGAAACCCTAAGCAATAATAAAGAAATAATCAAAAAATGTTCAAAAAAAGCCTGCCGGTGAAGGCAGGCAATCAATCATTTAACTAATCAACAACTACTACACCGTTTTCCTTAACAGTGATAGTCATTCCGTCTTTGACATAGTCAAGGAATTCATCACCTAAGGAATCAATAACCGGCATCTGAGAGTCTTTAAGCCAGACATCAGCCAAGACAGCACCAGCAGCAGCTAAAGAATCAATCGGTTCAGAGAACAGCATACAAGCTGGCTGACGATTCATAGAGCAGGCACAATAGAGAACTAAGCCACCGGTAGTTGAACCGATAGTTCTTGGAAGACATAAGGCTTTTCCGGCCATTTCCTTTTTGTAGAGATCGGGATTATTCTGATCTCCGCAGGTAGCCTTCTTATCACCAAACTGCAGAGCAGCCTGGAAGGAGGCTAAAGTATTCAGACCATTATGGGAAACTAAGGCTGAAGCACTGGCAGTTCCTTCAGCAACGACTCTTCCTTTAAATTCTTTCATTATTTTGCACCTCCGGTAATCTGATCAAGGATTTCCGACTCGGTATAGTATCTAGCAGTGGTATAAGTTCTTAACTTATTACTGCAAGTGATGGTCGGAACCTTTCCACAGATAGGATTATTCATATACATCAGCGGACAGATATAAGAAAGGATAATTCCGCGTTTCTGAAGAATCTGATATTCCTCCATAGTCTTGAATTTTTTAGCTACGGCCGGAGCAGCAGTGAAAACAGTCGGAACCGTAACCTTATCCAACTGATTCTTAGTCAGAGCCTGGTCGACTCTCTTAGTCCAACTGACAAGCTGGGCAAGAGAAAGGTGAGGACAGCCGATGAAACAAATTTTTGGCTTAGCCTCCTTTTTCTTCCAGATAATTGGGTAATTATCATAGACACGCTGTAATTCAGCATCATCAATGACATAGGTCTTAGCATCTTCTTCAATCAAAGATTTTCCTAGTTCAACAGCTTCCGGAGTGATTCCCTCAACATGGTAGAGGCCGACAGCACCATTACTGGCAGTGGCAGCTCCAAAATCTTTGAGATAGCCTTTAGCATTATCATCGAGCTTATTATCAAGCCACTTGTCCAGTCCGACAATATAAGGAACATCTTCCATGACTTTCATACCGATAGCTGAGCCTAAAAGCTGAGCCTCCGGTTTCTTGGTAGTCTTGACTTCAACAATCCACTTGGCTTTTCTTCCCTGGTCAGTAAGCAATCCGAAATTAGGAACATAGCCAACAACAGAACCCATCAAATCAATGATTCCAGAGTTTCTGTTGCATCTGGCACCTAAAACAGAATTGGCATAGACAACTGCACTTGATTCACTCCAGGAAAGAATATCGCCTTTTTTCGGAGTGTTTCCGACTTCATCCATATAACAGGTGCAAGTAAAGGCATCCTTGTTAAGAAGTCCTAATTTTTCGAGCTGTTTTTCGTAGTCGGTCTGTTTGGTATACATAAACTTATTGAAGACAAACTTTTCCAGGAAATTAGCAGGAACATTAGGATCAACAGGTCTAGGATCACAGGAGAATTTCTGAGTAGAAACAGCATCGCATGAAATCAATCTATCCATCAATTCGTAAATTGGCTTTAAAGCTTTAAGTCCAAAAGAAGTGACTAAATGATTATAATCACTAGTAATCTTAATCATAGAATCAGCACCAAATAACTCACCATATCTGACCATAGTTTCCATAACCTTTGCCAAGGTATCACCCTTCTGGCCGGCTAGGATATTCTGCTGTTCAGCAGATAATTTCATTTTGTAGTCCATATTTTCCTCTTGTTAGATTTTCATGCCGACTTCATAAGCACGCCAGATAACCGAACGGAGATTTCCGACAGCCAGACAATCACCGACCAAATAAGCTTTATGGTCCTTGATATCAATAGGAGTAGAAATATAGCCAGCTGAGGAAATAACAGAATCACATTCAATAGTGACTTCCTTCTTATCTTCAGTCAGACAGACAATAGCTCCATCCTTGACTTCCTTCAGGGTAGTAGAAAGGTAAACAGGGACTTTCTTGTATTCGAAGTATTCACGGAGATAAGAAGAGTTAGCAAGACAGACACCCTTCTGAGAAACCAGATCATCTTTCATTTCAACAATAATCGGATTCTTGCCCTTAAGTTCAAGCTCATAGGCGATTTCACATCCGGTAAGACCGCCGCCAATAACAGCAACTGTCTTTCCTACTTCTTTTCCATTAAGGAAATCACAGGCTTCAACCATCTTTTCATAACCGGGTACTCTTCTTAAAAGTCTAGGCTTAGCACCGGTAGCAACGATGACTGGATCCTTCTTGAATTCATCAAGTGATTTGATTTCATT
>JBAXZU010000027.1:0-15811 GCA_041670225.1 Bacilli bacterium
AGACAAGCAAAGACTGATCAGAAACTGGATTATCGCTTCTTTAGCCGTTATTCTCTTCGTTTTTATTATTATCTATTTCTTTTTGCCGGCAGCAACATTCCAGAATTTCGGTTTCTTCTTCTTGATTTTCTTAGGAATAGGCGGAATATTCGGACTTGTCCTTTATTTTCTTAAAGACAAGATTATTGAACATTCTAAGAAAAAAGGAAAAGTTTAGTATAAGACTTATACAATGGATAAAAAGACCTTAAAGAAAACTTTCACTTATAAACCAATCGAAGAAAAATACCAAGGGAAGAAATTACTCTTTTTTGGAATTGGCAGTGGTGTCACAGTTGCCTTTGTTTTAGGCTTATTGCTTGAAATCATCGGAACACCTTTATTCAACGCTAAAACCTATGCAAATCAATTACCGATTGAAACCTCATCAACTGAAGAATTCAATGAAAACTTCAATTTTGACGGAGATGTCAAGTTACCTATCTTAGATAAAGATTTAGCTTTTAAAGTTGCTCAGTCTAAACTGTCAACCTATGGTTCTCAATATACTATTGATTCTGATAATTTCACTATTTTATCAGTGACAAGAAATGGAGAAGATCAATTAATCCGTGTTGCTCCATTAGAATATACCGGACTCTTTGTTGCTTTAAGCCGAAAAGAAGAAGGCACAATCGGATACATCGAAGTTAATGTTGTCACAAAAGAAACAAAACTGGTAGAAGTAAATGGTGGATTAAAATATATGCCATCCGGCTTATTGGACAAAGATTTAGACCGCCACATTAGATTCAATTATCCAAGTGCCTTATTCAGTGAAAAATATTTTGAGATTGATGATGAGGGTAAACCCTATTGGGTCATACCTACATATGTGAATCAGATATGTCTTTTTAATGGTGGAATGCCAAACGGAACAATCATTGTTGATCCTGTAAATGGAGATATCAACCGTTATAGCATAGGCGAAGAGCCTTCCTGGGTTGATAGAGTGGTTTTAGAAACCTTAGTTGAATCTCAGGCAACAAATGCCTTGGAATATAAGAATGGTTTCTTCAATGCCGTCTTCGGATCAAAAAAGGATGTTTTCCAAACCTCAGACGGCTATAATTATTTCATCAAAAATGGTCATACTTATTACGTTTCCTGTATAACTTCACCAAATGAAAATGATCAGACTTCCATTGGCTTTTTAACCATCGATTTAAAAACACGTGAAGCCAAACAGTACAACATTCCCGGAATCACCGAAATGCGTGCCAGAGAAATAGCTATGCAGCATGAAGATGTCAAAGCTCAGCAATTAGAGGCTACTTGGCCTATCTTAATTGACTATAAAGGCATTCCAACCTATTTCTTAGTCCTCAAGAATGATGTTCAGGATCGTAAGATTGTCTTATTGGATGTTGAAACCGGAGCCAAGATTGCACTAGGTTCAACCTTGAATGAAACCAAGGTAAATTATGACAAATTGATTAATGCTAGCGGAAATACTAGTGATACGGTCTTAGAAGGTGATTTTGTTGTCGACCGGGTTCAGGTCTATGGTTCTGACCTATACTTCACCGTTGAAGGAATTGAAGATAAATACTTTGTCGTCGCCTCAAGTGTCTCAATTGATGCCATGTTCCTTAAATCCGGAGACAGCATTCACCTCACCTATGTTGCTTACGAATCCTATAATTACGTTAAAACATTAACCAGAAGCTAATACCTTAGGCATGCATGGAAAGATGCATACCTTTTTGTATGCCTATTTTCGAATAAGAAAAGAATCAAGACTGAAGATTGAAAGCATTGTTTAATCTAGATATACATACTTATTGATATATATCTAAGCAACCATTCATATAATAATGGTCAAATAGTTACTTTATGTATTTTTTGCATTTTTTAAATTGAAAGCCATAATGAAATATCAAGTCCAATGCATTTCCTTTGACAAAGCTATATTCTATTTGATATAGTTTCCGTAATAGGAGGTAACCACATGAAAGGTTATGCTATGTTGAAGATCGGTTCATCAGGTTGGATTGAAAAACCAATTCCGGAATGCGGACCAATGGATGCAATATGTAAGCCGTTAGCAGTTGCTATCTGTACCTCAGATGTTCATACGCTTTGGGAAGGAGCTATCGGAGACAGACACAATATGATTTTAGGTCATGAATGCTGTGCTCAGATTGTTAAAGTCGGAAGCTTAGTTAAAGATTTCAAACCAGGTGATAAGGTTTTAGTGCCTGCCATCACTCCTGACTGGAATTCCTTGGAAGCCCAAGCCGGTTATTCGATGCATAGTGGCGGAATGTTAGCTGGTTGGAAGTTTTCTTAACTTCAAAGATGGTGTCTTCGGAGAATTCTTCCATGTCAATGATGCCGATGGTAATTTAGCTCTTCTTCCATCAAACATTGATCCCGTTGATGCCTGTATGCTGTCTGACATGGTTCCTACCGGTTTCCATGGAGTCGAATTAGCTGATGTCCAGTTCGGTGATGTTGTTTTAGTAATCGGTATCGGACCAGTTGGTCTGATGAGTGTTGCCGGTGCCAATATGAGAGGTGCTAGCAGAATTATCTGTGTTGGTACCCGTCCTGTCTGTGTTGAAGCTGCCAAGAGCTTTGGCGGAACTGATTTCATCAGTTACAAAGACGGCCCTATTGCTGGACAGGTTCTTAAGATGACTAACGGAAAAGGAGTTGACCGTGTCATTATTGCCGGTGGCTCTGTTGATACATTTGAAGATGCCATCAAATGCCTGAAGCCAGGCGGAAAGATTGGAAATGTCAACTACCTTGGAAGCGGTGAATTCGTCACCATTCCCCGTGTTGAATGGGGTGTTGGTATGGGTCACAAGCAGATTAACGGCGGACTTATGCCAGGCGGAAGACTAAGAATGGAAAAGCTGGGAGCTTTGGTTGCTTCCGGAAAACTCGATGTTCATCCACTCTGCACTCATGTCTTCACAGGCTGGGAACATTTAGAAGAAGCCCTCTTCTTGATGAAAGACAAACAAGCTGACTTAATTAAGCCAGTTGTTGTTATTCCTCAGTAGAATCATGAAAATCGTAGTAATATCCGGAACTTTAGGGGCCGGAAAAACTACGTTCATCAAAAATCTTAGCAAAATTACCAGAAGGGATTACTGTGTTCTGGAAAATGAATTCGGCTCAGTAAATGTTGACCGCTCTCTTCTTAAGGAAGACAAGAACCCAATCAATGTCTACGAACTGACAGAAGGATGCATCTGCTGCTCTACCAAGGGTGAATTTGCATCCTCTGTCTTAACCATTGCCAATTCCATTGATCCAGATCACCTTCTAGTTGAACCAACAGGTGTAGCATATCTGAGTTCCATCCGAAAAAATCTTTCTAAGATTTCCTATGAACGGATAGCCATCCTAGATTCCATCTGCATTGCTGATGGAACCTCTTTGCTTTCCGTGTCTAAAAATTATACGGATTTGGAACTTGATCAGCTGAAAAACGCTAAACACATTGTCGTTTCAAAATCCGAGAACTACTCAGAAAGTGAAAAATCAAGGGTCAGGCAGGAAATTCTTAACATAAACCCATCAGCCGATATCTTCATTGGTGATTACACCAAAAATCCTACTGACTGGTTTCTGAATCTTCTTTCTTCTTCATCTTTATCTATTCAGGAAACACCTATCAGGAATTCCGATTCCTAAGAACTAGGTTTACAAAACTGCAGTCTCAAAAGTGAAACCGAGCTGATATCCTTATTAGATGATCTCATCTTTGGAAGGTTTGGCTTAATTGAACGAGCAAAAGGCCTATTAAGGTTTGCAAACACTAATATTAAGTTTGATTTGGTTGGTCAGCAATACAGCCTGACATCATTCAAGGGGGATGATTTCACACCAATTGCTGTCTTTATCGGGCATAATCTTGATAAGACAAGGTTAAGAAAAAGGTTTGTAATCAAAGGAATTCATATGATTGAGCCTAAAAAGCCGCACCGCTCTCATAGTGACTGACGGCTTATCAGTTTTAGACTTAATACCGGTGCCCATAAAGCTCCGGTATTTTTTATATTAATGACATTAATTTTTTGTACTGAAGATTACAGGATATTCGTCAGATATTCGTCAATTGATCAACAAGGATATTTGATCAAGAAGCCGGTGAAAACACAGGAGAATCAAAAAAAATTTAATATCTACAATTCAAATGAACCCTCTCTTGTTTACCTCTAAACTCTCGCTGTTCCCAAACGTTGTCACATTCAAAAGAGATTTAGAATAGACAAAAAATTTAATAATAATTCACTTTTAATACAGTATAGGAAGATCATATTTGTAAAGATTTTTTTAGTTAGTTTCAACTAATTTTCTTTGCTTTTTGAACAGTTTTCTAAAAAAACTAAGGCATTTCCCTTTCTTTTACGGGTTTCATATTGACTTAAAATTGAAAATCTAGTATGCTATCTCAGTCCTTAGGGGAGTAGTTTGCGATATCTATATCGTTGCTAGTCAACATACTGATTTATTAAAATCTGGCTAACATTAAAGAACGAGACTTAAGTATGGCATTTGCTATACTTAATCTCGTTTTTTTGTATAGCTCTCACATTTTTATAGGAGGCATTGAAAATGTTTTGGATTTATCCAGTCTATGTAGTTCTGTTGTGTGTAGTTGTCTTCCTGTCTATCAAGCTTGCTAATCTGGTCGATTTTCTCGATAAGAAGACCAACATCAGCGGAGCCTTCATTGGCGGAGTTCTCTTAGCTGCCGTTACTTCTCTTCCGGAACTCTTCACTTCTATTTCCTCTGTCACCATTGTAAATGATCCTACCTTAGTCATCGGAGACATTTTAGGATCAGACATCTTCAATCTGATGATTCTTGCTCTTTATACCGTAATCTTCTTCAAGAACTTCAAAACCGCAAAGATTTCTAAATGGCACTTTGTCTCCCTGATGGCTCTCTTATTGATGTATGGATTAACCGCTTATGCCGTCTTAGCTCCTAGCCAGTATCAGCCAATGATGGGAAGCATCAATGCTATCTCTATCATCATCTTAGCCATCTATGTAGTTTTAATCATCAAGCAGCCTAAAGAAAGCAGCGAAGAAGAAAGTGAAGCTGTTGACTCTAAACTCACCTTGAAACAGATTATCATCTTATTCATTATCTGTTCCGTTATCTTAATTGCTGCCAGTATCGGTATCACTTATGTCACTGACTTGATTACTGAAGAAATACCTTGGCTTGGAGGCACAGCTGCCGGAGCTATTCTCTTAGGTGTTGCAACCTCACTTCCGGAAGTTATTTCAACTTTCCATCTCTTCAAAATCAAGAATCTTGATGCCGGATACGGAAATATGATTGGTTCCTGCACTTTCAACTTCTTAGTCTTATCAATAGCTGACTTAATTTCCTGGACTAATTGGAATGGTGAGATTGTTGCCGACCGTGGTATCTTCATCTCCAATGCTGATTCACGTCAGTTAGTCATCTTCGGCTTAGTGGGAATTGCTTCAATTGTTGGTTTATTATCTTTCAAACTTTTCTCTAAATTCTATGAAAACAAGAAATCAAGTTTAGCTGTTGCCATTACCTTTGCTCTTATCTCACTTACTTCTTACCTCTTAGTCTTTATCCTCTGATTTACCTAATTATTAATAAATTTCTAATAAAGCAATTTATCAGAAATAAACGGATACAATAAAGGGCTGTCATGATAATCATACTTCGGTATGCATATTAGACATCCTTTTTTATTTCTGGTTTTCAATATTTTTATTCTGAAGGTGTGGATTCTTTACTTAGCTTTCTTGCTTTGTAGTCTTTAATAAAGAACGGACTATAAGCAATGGCAAAAAGCAGAGAAATAATGGCAAGGTAGATAAAAAGTCTTAACCATAGATTCTGAGGCATGATGTTAGCAATAGAATCACCGGTGGTTCCAGTTGCTAAATAGAGGAAGTTGGCTCCTTCAATATGAGTGTTAGCATAAATAGCCGGAACGGCTAAGGTAATTAGGAAAAGATATGGAATATAGATGTTTTTGAGCCTTGGCCGCTTTTGATGAACAAACATCATATAGAAGACACTGAAATAAGGAAGCATATGTTCCAGCCAGAACTGGTAATAACGATAGAATCTAGGTCCGGTAGTGGTTATGACAGCAGGAGTGATGAAAGGAACACATCCTAAAGTCAGGCAAATAAAATAAGAAAGATTAAATAATTTCTCATTCTTGCTGGTAATCATAAAAGCAGCCAGAATACAGCTCCACTCACAGACTTGAAGCGGAAGCTTAGTCAAAATTTATTTACTAGTGTCAGCAGTGGTCTCCGCAAATAGAAGTCTCCAGAAAAAAGACATCTCTACGATAATCATGGTAAAAGCCAAGATATATCTTATCTTTCCTTCCCACTTCAAATTTCGGATTTTATTTCTAAAAAGATAAGTTAGGACAATTGCCAGAATCAAAATAATAATCGGAAGAAAATGGGCAAGGGAAAAATACTGAAAATCACCTTCTTCTCCATATCCGAAAAATTTATCTTTTGAAAACATAAATTCCTTTCCTCCTAGTTTTGATCTTTGATAACATCCAGAAGTCTGATTCTTCTAACCTTGATTATTGAAATAAGCTGAGTAATCAGTGTCATTACCAGCATGATAGCGAAAACTATAAAACATAATCCAATACCATTCCTTAAAGGATAATTACGGCTCTTAGTCGATATTTCCTTAAGAACCAAATATGCAATGCTGTTGCCACTAAGTATTCCAATTAAGGAAGCAAGTAACAGCTGTGAAAGAGAATTTCCTAATAGACTAAAGAAGATGTCTTTATAATTATATCCTAAAGATAGCATAACTGCGTAATCATAATGCTTATCATCCAATAGCATTAAGGAAACATTATAAACAATAAGTATCGTAATCAGTGCAGCAAAGATGATAATGATGCCAACTCCAATATCTAAGACTTCAAAATCCTCTTTATTGGCTTCCATCAACAAGGAAGTGAAAGTCGAAGAATAATAGCCTTTAAGAGCGGACAATTTGTTTACGAGGCTTACCTTATCCTCATTGAGAACATTGATCAACAGACAGTTTGTTTCTTTTTGGAGAATCTGCTTTGCTAAGTTCAGTCCGGAATACTGGATACGATTCATATTCTGAAAAGAAATATCAATAACAGGATATTCTTCATCATTCAGAGTAACATAATCGCCTTTCTTAATTCCTAGTTGCTGACAAAGATGATACTCAAGAGTCAAACCATTCTCACTAGGATGAAGCCGAACCTCTTTTTCATCCTCTATTCCGATCATCTCAGTATCAGGATTAAGTCCGCAAAGAATGATGTCACTGCTTTGGGACTGGAATTCCAGCTTGAGAGAAGAATACACCATTGGCTCGGCTTTCTGACATTCTGGGTAGTTTTCGACTTCTGTAAGTATCTCTTCAGTAGAAGTATCATTGAAGACTGTCTGAACATCGTAATTCATTCGGAATCCATAGTTGTTTTCCATCAGATAATTTTTTGAAAGACTGAAACTCAGACTAGTAAGAATCAGGATAAAGGAAAAAGAAAGACAGATGATAGTAACAATATTCCTTCCTTTATGTCGGAAAAAGGAAGCAATATTCATTTTGAAAAGAGAGGGCAATTTCTTAAAAATGGTTCTGACAGGAAGAGAGGGCTTCGAACTTCCGAGCGGACAAAGGGAAAGATTCTCAGAAGGATCTTTTTTCAGAAGACAGAAAGTCGTAATCAAACTGGATAAGATGCCTACCAAAAGTGTGATTCCGACGGAGAATAAAGCTATCGGCCAGGAAAAAATCACCTGGTAGGAAAGAAGATGAAAGGAAGTAGCATACAGTTTACAGACAAGCTTCAATAGCTCATACCCTAAGACAGTTCCCAAGACTGAAGCTATCAACATGATTATTCCGATGAAAGAAAGAAAAAGAAGAGATATCTGCCAATTACTATATCCTAAAGCTAAATAAATCCCGATTTCTTTTCTTTGCTTTCGGATAACTCGTGAGAAAAAGAGATAAATAAATAATAGTGTCACAGCCAAGAAGATTGGAGGAATAATGTAGGAAACTGACTTCAGGGGTTCGAGATTTATTCGAGTACTGCTGTTCACTGGTGAATTCTCTTTGGTGTAATAGCTAACGATATGTTTAGCAACACTCTCCGAAGCCAATTCATCGAACATAGGACTAGGATCAACATGTCCCTTAGTCAATATCAGAATCTGATAATAAGTAGGAGAAAACAGCCGATAAAAATCATTTTCCGAAAAATAAATATAACCGAAATCCGAAGTTTTTCCCCAAGAATAAGCATCTCTTTTCATATAAAGACATTCATAACTGGAAACAAACTTGGTTATCTCACAGTTTCGCCAGGTACTGCCATTATTCACCTTCATGATGTCGCCAATGACAATATTATTTGCTTTAGCAAAATTATATTCAATTTCCACTGATGGGAAGGTCGTTAATTTCTCACATTCTTCGTAAACATGAAATTGCTGAAAGCCTTCTTCCGGATAGGAAAACACACGGGAAGAAAACAGGTTTGATTCGTATTTGAAGGAAGCATCATAGACAGAACGGAAATTAACTTTATCCACCTGTTCATAGGAAAGAATAGTGGCCTCAAGAATACTAGGATCAACATCAACAGTGACAGTGAGATCAGGATAGACACTTTCATCCTGATAATCTATCAGGCTTTGATTCAAAGAATTAATGCTGCCATTTAAGGCAGTCATCAAAATCATCCCTGGCATAGAAATCAGAATCAAGGAAATAAAAATCATCAGATTATTCTTAATTAATGAGAGAAGACGATGTACTGTCAGTTTCATTACCAATTAACCTTATCTGCTGAAAGAGGATTATCGTTAATTATCGTATCCTCAATCTGACCATTTCGCATAACAATCACTCTGTCAGCCATATCACCGATAGCACGGGTATGAGTAACCAGAACGATGGTCTGTGACTGTTCCTTTACCAATTTTTCCAAATAGGACAGGACCAGTTTACCGGATTGATAATCCAAAGCTCCGGTGGGCTCATCACAAAGAAGAATTGTCGGTTTCTTCACAATAGCCCTAGCAATCGAGACTCTTTGTTTCTGACCGCCACTCAGTTCATCAGGATAGGCTTCAAACTTATCGGATAAATCCATTAAAGAAAGAGCTTCTTTAGCTGAAAGGCAATTCTTATTTAGTCTAGCTAATTCAACATTTTCTTCGGCAGTCAAATCGTTAATCAGATTTATAGGCCTGAAAAACAAAGCCAACATTATCCTTTCGATAGGAAATTCTTTCTCTAGTTGAAAAAGAGGAAATGTTTCTTCCATTAAAAAGAATTTCACCACCACTAGGTGAATCCATGCCTCCAAGAAGGTTGAGAAGAGTACTTTTGCCAGAACCAGAACTGCCAAGGATAACAAGAAGTTCTCCTTGGCAGATATTCAGATTCAATCCATTCAAAGCAAAGACTTCTCCATTGCCATGTCCGTAGGTTTTCGATAGATTATTTACTTTGATTAACGTCTTCATCCCTTAATCTACTAATAAATCAACAAAGATAAAATCAACGAAGTTCTCTTTCATGAAGGTATAAGCTTCTTCACTGGTTGTGATATCTTCGCCTAAAATCGAAAGTAACTGAAGATCTTCAAGAGTATCAGCAACATCCTGGATGAAATCAAGGGCGGCTTCATAACGTTCCTGAGTGCTATAGCCATCAAATAAAAACATAATACAAGACATAATGCCCTCTGAGTCTCCGCACATAGAACAGGCAATCATTTTACAGAAAACAGCATCAAAGTCAATATCAGTACTATTCTTAGCAAAGGTTAAATAATCATCAAGAATATCTAATGCCTTAATGAATAATCCAGTATCCTCATTCTTGTCAAGTTCGGTAAGAATAGCAAAGAACATTGGAAGTTCTAAAGTATCAATGGCCGTGGAAGAATAAAGAATAGTTGATAAAGAACAAAGGCTTTCGAAGATAGTATTAATATCTGTCTTTTGGTTAGAAATGATAGTTGATAAAGCATCAATCAGATACTCAGAATTTCTCAGGTAAATAGAAATATACGTAACACGATAATGAATTTTGTGGTCTTCACTAATACTCAGGATAGTATATTGATAGATAGTGTAAGAATTATAGCCAGGATCCGACTTTCCTGGATCATAGTAAATAACCTGATTAGGTTCAACTTTGTCATAGGTCAAGCCAGCAACCTCATTAGCAGTCCTTTCAGTATAATCATAGGAATATTGTATGGTATAGTCAAATTCAAAGACTGGAAGAATATCTTTAAAGTTTTCGATAACAAAACCTAAGGTATTTCTTAAAGCTTCAATTCCGTCAGCCAATAAAGAACAGGATTCTTCATAATCCTCTTCTTCAATTCCTAAAGCTTCGAAAATTTCCTCATCGGAATTGCGGAAGATTTCATAGACAAAACCAAGAACCTGATTTACATTCTCAGCCTCGACTGGTCCTTCATAATCAATACCTTCACAGATGTTCTCAACAACGACAGAAACTATATAACCAATTTGCTCACTATTGTAATCTAATTCGGAAAGGTATTCTAATTCTTCATCAGTGACTTCGTCTATTGAATTAACAAGGATGTCATAACCTGATAAGAGACCTTCAGCTATTTGATCACCGGTAACGGTAGTGAAGTCCATTTTCAGAATATTGCTGACAGCTAATTCAACAAAGGGCCTGATAGCATCAGGAAGTCTCTCAAATAAGCTTTCATAATCATCATAATTATAGCTAATTGATCCAATACTGATGTAATCAAGGAAGAAATCAATCACAGTGGCTAAATCAGCTTTGTTGATTTTAGCTACCTTAAGTAGACTGACAAGCTGATCTCTGATATCACACAAAACATCTATATCACATGTGAAATCATAAGGATCATTTAAATAATCGATAATGTCGGGAAGACACTCAATTGAGAAGGAAAGATAAGCATTGAGGAACTTGGTGGCAATGTTGGAAATAGAAGTAGCTAAATCATATCCGCCTTCTTCCAAAGCATATGTCATTCCATCATACATTGATTTAGGAACAGACGTTTCACCTTCAAGAGTGTCATCAGTTTCCTCATAATAAGAAGACCAGAGGACTACATCTACAATCGCTCCACCAAAATAGACAAAGTTAGCTTTTTCCTTAACATTAAGAGATAAGAAATAATCAACCGTGGCATTACTTAACTCACCATGACTAAAGCTAGATACAAGGTAAGGCAACTGTTTCTGAGCAAGTTCCAAAGTCATTCCGTTTTCAACAAATACTTTTGAGGCTTCTAAGATTATTTCATCAAGCTTCTTAGAGGCGTTAGGAAATTGCAAACGATATTCCTCTTCACCTACCTCTTCAAAACAGAATTCACTAAGATAATCCTTAATTTCTTCTACGGCTTTAGAAATAGTTCCGACATAAGTATATTCTTCAGACTTGGGAGAATTCTCATATCCTTGACCCATAGCATAAACAGAATAGGTGAAATCCTGACTTAAATCCCTGACCTGATAGAAATTCTTTTCGGTTAGATAATTATCTAGGTTAATACTGACAACATAATTTTTAGCGTTGTCAACTTTATCCCAAGTAATCAATCCTTCCTCATCGATAGAAATATTGGTTGGTGTATCTAATACTGCTGCAGTGGAACCTGGAGTGCTGGTACTCGGTTGGGTACTCGGAGTTGTACTGGTTGAAGTACTGGTACTTATGTCAGTACTGGTACTTGCACTAGTTGGGTTTCCACAGGAGAATAGCGACATAGAAAGAAAAACGGCAAAACTAGAAATGATTATTTTTTTCATAATCACTCTCCTTTTATATATGAATATAATAACACTTTATCAGAATAAAATACAAAAAAATTAAAAGTGTTAAAAATTTACACCTGTAAGAAAATATTCATTATTGATAACTTTGAAGATTAATTATGATAAAAAAATAGAAAAAGTAAACAAAAATGATACAATACTAATAAAGAGATCAGGATATCACGTACAACATGTAATCAAAAAGCCCTTAACTCCTACCTGAATCTTTTGCTGGTTATCAATCGGATGGTAAAACAAACATGGCAAACAAATCATTTAATACGGCAATTAATCAATTCCCATTGAATAAAGAAGGAATTATTGAAATAAAAAATCACTGTAAATATGGTGAGGACTGGCCAGTAGTCTATATTCTTTCCAATTCTCGGGAGGCCTATGTCGGTGAAACTCAGAATGCCTATGAAAGAATGACCCAGCACATCAAGACCAAAGAAAAAAAGAAACTGACTACCATTCACCTTATGAGCAGTAACTCCTTTAATAAATCCGCAATCCTTGATATTGAAAATATGCTCATCACTCACATGCATGCTGATGGAAGATTTATCCTGCAGAATGCTAATGGGGGCCAATCAAGACTTCATAATTATTATCAGAGAAGCGAATACCAGAACACTTTTGCTGAGATATGGGAAAAATTGCTTGATAAAAAATTAGTCACCCATAGTTTATTTGAGGTTGAGAATAATGACATCTTCAAGTTTTCACCATATAAGGAATTAACCAGCGAACAATATCATGTAGTTGAGGAAATGCTTCAAATCTACTCCTCTGCCATTCAGCAAGAAAATCAAACCACCGTTGTCATCAATGGAGGAGCCGGAACCGGAAAGTCATTGATAGCTATCTATTTCCTGAATTTTATTTCCAATATCTTAGGAAACAATTTTGATATCACAGATGTCGGAGAGACGATAGATGATGAAAGTCTTCTCAACCGGACTAACCTCATCAAGTCCATCAAAACTTTTGGAACCCGAAAGATTGCCTTTGTCATACCGGTTCCCAGTTTCCGTAAAACGGTCAGAAAAGTCTTTCATACCATCAAAGAACTAAGAGGAGTTAAAGTTGTTTCCCCTTCCGAAGCCGCCAAAGGCGACTATGATGTCTTAGTGGTTGATGAAGCCCATCGTCTGAAAAGAAGAGTGAAGCTGACCAATTACGGAACTCATGATAAAGTCAATCATGAACTTCAACTTTCTTGTGAATCCACTGAACTTGACTGGCTAAAATTCACAGCCAAAAAGCTTCTTATTCTTTTTTATGATGGTGGACAGAGTGTCAAGGAATCTGATGTTCTGAAGGAAGACTTTGATGTTATCACCAATAATCCTCAGACCAAAAAGTTTTATCTTAGTTCTCAGTTAAGAGTAAAAGGCGGAAATGAATACATTTCTTTTGTCCACGATATCTTTAATAAGAATCCAAACCCTTACATTCTTCAGGATGGCTATGACCTCAAAGTCTTTGATTCCTGTCATGAAATGTTTCTAGCCGTCAAAGAAAAGAATGTTCAATACAAAGGCTTATGCCGAATGCTCAGTGGCTTATCCTTCTATTGGAGGAGAAAAGTCAGAGACAAGAAGTCAACCTTTCATCAACAGGATTTCGATTTTGAAATCGAGGGTTACCATTATTCCTGGAATGATGGATTCAATGCCACTGATTTCATAACTGACGATTCATCAATTGACGAAATCGGGTGCATCTACACCTGCCAAGGTCATGATCTGAATATTGCCGGTGTGATTTTTGGAAAAGATATTTCCTATAACCCTCTCACTAAGACTATTGAATATCATCCAGAGAATTTCATCGATACCAATTCAAAATCCTCTGATCAGAATAAGACTATTCAGAACATTATCAATGCTTATTTGGTTTTATTAACCAGAGGGGTTTACGGTACTTATATTTATGCGGTAGATGAGAATCTTCGAAATTATCTCAAGTCTTTGATCAAAACTGACGGAAAAATTGATTAGTTGTAGACTTAAGAAAGATATTTTTAATCATACACCCGGTATTTTCAAAGCACACCAAAGAAAACATACTAGTTGCCTTAAAAAACGAGTCTTTGTTAATCAGTAGAAGAATCAAATACTTATCCTCACTGATCATAGATTTTTTACATGGAAAAGCATAATTACACATGTCTTCAAACAGATTTTTGGGTTTTGTTGTCTCAAACTGGGGATTAGAAACAGATTCAGTAACCTGAAAAATTGTTTTTTTAAAAGAAATTACCACATAGTCCCACTAACGAAGATGATGTTGGGAAGGAACCTTGGTTCCAAAGTCAGTGAATCAACTCAATATCCTTATAATCTACTTCTTTAGCAGAGAATTCCCTAGTCACTCGTCAATAAATAATTACATCATCAAATTTCAGTTATTTTTTCTTTTTCTTTAACCAAAAAGCTTTTCTGATCAGCCTGAGTGACAATATCAGTTTCCTGAATACTTCCTAATAATATAGGACTATTAGGATCATGTAGCTGGTAGTTTTTCAAAGCTAATTGCGGTTTCTTATTAGCGTAACAATATTTGCATCCATTAAGACAAGTATTATAGGCTCCAATATCGCGGCTTTCGATACAATGACAGCCAATTCTGGTTCCCTTATGCTTCAGATTCTTAAAAACAATATTGTTGGCTTGAGAAAGAATCTCGAGATTCATACATCCGGACGGACTAATTCCATAGGCTGAGTAATCAGCCTCAGTCCCACAGGTCTGAATCTTCAGTCCGTATCTTTTAGCAATTCTTCCAAGGCCTTCAGCAAGGCGATTCTTATCCTCCTCAGTCAAAGGAATGATGGAAGGAAGATTTTCTTCAAACCGCTTATACATTTCTACAAAACTAAAAACACAGCAATAGACATAAGGTGCTATTTCCTTAGCCATCTGTTCAAAAGAATTCAGATGCCTTTCAAGGGTATATTCGCTAGTCAGCAGAATAGGATCATATCTCCAGGAAATTCTTTGTTTTCCGACTATGGCCGACAATTTTTTTAATGTCTCGATGCTTTCAGGTATCGAAGGAACGCCGGGTTCAAGATCTTTTCCATAGGCGGTAATCGTGTAATGAAAATAGGTATTGAACCTAGAAGTTATCTGCGAAATACCATTCAGAATCGGAGCATAATTTTTTGAACAGAAAACCACGCAGTCCACCTTATCAGGAGTCAGAACATAACGGGTGACATGCCTGGAAAACAGAGGATTCCGTAGGTAAACAAATCCTTCCTCAAAGCGTTTCATAAGCCATTTGAATAATACTGAACCGTATCAGTCCTTGCACCGGTATTGATAATCATTTCCGTTCTCCTCTATTCGTAGTACTGATGTGTTTCCAGATTAGTTAGCACTTCCTGGAATTTCAGAATCATTTCCTCAGTATTCCTAAATCCTAAGGTCCTACAGATCATTTCCTCAGTATGGTCTTTTCCTAAATTGGTGACTGAAAGAATACTTCTTCCTTTGTCAGTCAGTTCAACCATGGTATATTTTGCATTTTCAAGACTTGGTGTTCTCCTGATCAGGTCTTTTCTTTCTAAGATTTTCAGACTATCAATTAAAGAAGACGACTTAATATTTAGTCTTTCAGATAAATCCTTCTGGCAAATATTCTTATTCGCTTCCTTAAGAACAACAATAACCTTCAATTGGGAAATTGTAAGATCAAATTCCTTCAGTTTTTTATTGATGTCGAAAACCAGTTTCTTTGAAATCTGGGAAAAAAGCTGTCCAATATTTTCCATAGATCCTTCATTAGATAGGTACCTAATTATTATAGCAGATTATACTATTATTTTTAATTACCTGGATTAGTCGAATATTAAAAAATCAGTCAGAACAATATTGGAAAACGTTTGCTATTTATTTTTTTTTTATGAAAA
>JBAXZU010000028.1:0-15087 GCA_041670225.1 Bacilli bacterium
AAGGTTGCTCATGCCGGAGGTGTCATGCAGTCATTTGAACGTTTAGGATGCACTTGGACTAGTGCCTATAAGCCTATCAATACTCAGGTTCTCAGGAATGAGTGGGGATTCATTGGAAACATCGTTACTGATGCTACCAACGGCTCAAGCGGAGGCTATAAGAGCCGTGTTGTAGAATGCCTAGATAGTGGAACTCAGCAGTTCTGCCTGGATTATACCAGTTATTCAGCCTACACTATTATGAATCAGATTACGGATACGGATGATGGTCACTTACTGAACCTGCTTCTTAAATGTGCTAAGGACTGGGAATATGCTATCAGCCGGACAACAATTATCAACGGACTCACACCTTCATCTGAGGTAGTAAATATTATTACCTGGTGGAAGATAACAATTGTTTCCATGATTGCTTTATTTTCTGTCACCACTACCGGATTAATTACCTATCTTTTTATCTTTTCAATAAAGAAAAAGAAAGAGGCTTGATCAGTATGAGAAACAGATTAATTGCTTTTATGAAAAGCCTGACCATCTCAGCAGTTTTAGTTTTCCTTTCATTGCTGCTAGGACTCATTACCCTGATCATCTTTATTTGGTATTCAACCATTAATGCTATTATTTCTATTCCGGTACTAGTCTTTTTACCAATAGCTCTTATTGCTTCTCTGACCGTCTTAATCTTCAACAAAAAATGGACTCCTTATTTAAGCATATTGATTCCGGTTTTCTTCACAGTTTCATTATGTGAAGAACTGCATTCCGGAATTGGAAATATTGTCGATGCCCTTCAGGGAATCGCTATGTTTGGCAATTCCGCTTTGGCTCCGATTAATTATCTAATGACCATTTTATTATTCCTCTGTTTGGTTCTTTCCCTGGTCAGCTGCTTTATCAGAAAACCAAATGTGACAAATGTCACATCTTTAGAAAACTGAATTTGTTTTTTCCTTTTTTCTTGATTTTATGTTATTCTAAAATATAACTGCATACGGAATTAAAAAAAAGGATATCCTATGGACAGCAATTTTCGAGAAAAGGATTTAAAATTAGATTTACTGATGAATGAGACAGATTCAGCTTATTTTGAGTTTAATTTCATAACTCAAGAGCTTTCCAGTTCTGAATCTTTCTCAAAGTTTATCCTCGGAAAAAGCTTTTCTGAACAATTTTTACAGGAAGAAACATCTCTCGAAATTGTCCACATCGAAGATTTAGAAAAACTGAAATCGTTTTTCGATGATATAAAAAAAGGAAAAGACCGTACCGAAAATGAACTGAGACTGAAAATGGCTGATGGCAGTTACCATTGGTGCAAGCTTATGGCAGTCACTCAAAAAGATAGTGATGGCCAGCTACTAAAAGTAACCGGAATCATCATTGATTTCAATTTAAATCATGAAAATGGAATTGTTATCCGTTCTTTAATGACTCAGATTTCCGGAGGAATCATTGTCTACCGCAACGCCGAAGAACAGACCAAATATAGTTTTTTCAGTAATGGTTTTGCCAATATTCTTGGCTATACGAATTCTGAAATGCATGAAAGACTTAAAGATCAGAACATTGGTTCTCTGCTTTTCCTGAAGACCGGGATAGACTGCTTGATCACATCAATAATTCCATTAAAAACAAAGTCTCCTTCAATTTCCTGGCAAGACTTCAGAAAAAGGATGGTTCCTATATTTGGCTTCAGGAATCAGCCAACCTAATCCGTCAAGAAGAAAAGGCCATGATCTATTATGCCGTTGTCTATATTCCTAGCGAAGAAGCTGTTGCTTTCCGAACAATGGTTGAAAATTCATCCATCGGAATATTCATCGTTGAAAAAGAGAAACGTTCAATACTATATGCTAATTCTTCGCTTTTGGATATGCTGGGAATTTCCCGAACTAAAGCCAATGACTATTTGCTTAAAAGTTCAGAGCTACCTGTGACATCCCGATTGCTCACTAATCAGGATATTGCCACTCTCAATAAAAAAGAATTCAAGAAATTTGAAGCGGAAGTGAATGGCCGTCATTTTTCAATCCTAGCAAAATCAATTTCCTGAATAGGAATTGATTCCTATTTAGTCTATGTAACTGACAACACTAAAGAACATCAATATCAGTCAGATCTAAAAACAATAATTGATGAAGTTCCTGGTGGAATTTCTTTGATTGAAACAGATGAAGACGGAAGTATTGTTCAGACATTCATCAACAAGTCTTTCTGCCGAATATTAGGATTTACTGAGGAAGAATATTACCAGAAATTCTTCGGAGACAAAGTAACCACGATTCTTAATCAGGCGGACTTAGCCATTGTAAAAGATTACATAAGAAGAGCTAAGAAAGGGCTTAATGAGGGCTCATTTATCTTTTCAATTCCATCACCAGATGGCTCAACTAAATATTTTATGATGTCAGCTTCCGTAAAAGAACGCCACGGAAGGAAAATAACCTTTTATTGCTGCATATGGGATATCACCGAGAAAATCAGATTTGAGAAAGAACTAGAGAAAAGCAAAAAAGAAGCCATCGATAGTGATTTGAAACAAAAGGAGCTTTTCAACAACAATCCCTGCGGAATTCTCGACTTCGAATATGACGGAACCTATCTTCATTTCTTCTCCGCCAATAACTCATTTCTTTCAATGATTGGATACACCCAAGAAGAATTTGCCTCCAAGGAAAAATGGATAATTTCCGAACTTGTTCCGACTAACGATCTTCAGGGAGTCAGAAATCGCCGAATAAATCCCAAAATTGGCATCGGTCAATCATATCAATTACATATATTTAATAGAAAAACGAATGAAACCGTTCTTTATGAATGTAATTACCGAATCAAAGAAATAAGTAAAGGATCCCTAAAAGTTTTAGCAAACTTCCTTAACAAAGATGCTGAAAGAAAAGCAGAAGAAGCCAATGCCGCCACTACTCAGTTCCTTTCCCGAATGAGCCACGATATGCGTACTCCCATGAACGGAATTTTAGGAATTGCTGAACTTTCAAAAGATGTTACTGATATTGAAACTCTTAAAAGCAACATTTCCAAAATTCAGGAATCCGGTCAATACCTTTTAGGCTTAATTAATGACACTCTTGATTTCCAAAAAATCAAAAGCGGAAAACTGGTTTTGGAAACAGAAATTTCCTCGCTAAGCAAAACCATTTCCAATGTTCTTGATATGGTCTCGACAACCGCCAATAAAAAAGGAGTATCGCTTAACTCCAGTATTACTGGCTGTCCAGATAATCTCCTAATCAAAGCTGATACTCTCAGACTGAAACAGATACTTATCAATCTGCTTTCCAATGCAATCAAGTTCACACCTGAAGGCGGAAGCGTAAATTTTGCTTTCCATAAAATTAGTCAGGATGAAAACATTCTCAATTCCCTCATTACTATCAGTGACACTGGGTTAGGCATGAGTAAAGATTTCATCGAAAGTAGAATTTTCAAACCATTTGAACAGGAAAAGAACAGTGCCTCTAACCAATATGCCGGATCTGGCTTAGGCCTCAGCATTGCAAAAAGCTTAGTTTTGCTGATGGGTGGAACAATTGATGTTGCAAGTGAACTTGGAGAAGGAACAACATTTTCTATCCATCTAAGCTTTGAAACCGTTGATAGCAAAGAGGCTTCTGATATTTCAGTAAAGAATTTCAACTATCAGGAAGAGATACTCCAAGTACTCAAGAACAAGAAAATACTTTTGATTGAAGATCATCCGCTGAATGCTGAGATTGCGACAAAGCTGTTAGAAAGAAAAGGATGTCTGATAACCTGGGAACAGAACGGCTTAAAGGGACTAGAAAACTTTTCTGCTTCAAAACCCAATTACTACGATGCTATCTTGATGGATATCCGAATGCCGGAAATGAACGGCTTAGAGTCAGCCGCTGCCATCCGCAAGCTAAATAGAGCTGATAGTCAAAGCATTCCAATCATTGCAATGACCGCCAACGCTTTTGATACTGATATTAAAGAAGCTCTCAGCTGTGGAATGAACGCCCATCTCTCAAAACCGATTTCACCAAAAATTCTTTATGAGACATTAGCAGGATTCTTTATAAAATAGAACCTTAGTAAAGCGGTTTTTTAAAAAAAATTGACTTTATGGTTGAAACAAAAATGCAACATAATTAAAATAGACTACATAAACATAGCTTTTAACGTATAAATTACAGAAATAGGAGAAAATATGATAATTCTTACTGGACCTTCCGCCTCCGGAAAAACCGCTACTTGCCTTTATTTACAGGCTAACTATGGTGTGAAGAAAGTAATCACACATACAACCAGACAGATGAGACAGGGAGAAATCCAGGATGTTGACTATCATTTCGTCAGTAAGGAAGAATTTGCCAAAATGAAGGAAGAAGAAGCTTTCATTGAGACTGTCACCTTTAACGGAAACTTCTATGGAACCAGCAAGAAGGAAGTCAGACTTGATAAATGCATGGCTGTTGAATTTAATGGTGCTAAGACCTACAGCGGACTAAAGGATCCCCATATTGTCATTTTCTATATGAAAGCCAATGAAAAGCTTCGTTTAGAAAGAATGCAGTCCCGAGGTGACGAACCAGAAAAAATTAAATCAAGAATTGATAATGATCACCAGGCTTTTGAAATGGATAACAGCATCAACGAAATAATTGATATCACTGTTGATACTGAAAACCATGATATTGCATCCGCTGCTGACTATATCTATCATAAATACATCGAGATTCTTAAATCACGCGGAATTGATTTCCCTATCACCAATAAAGATTAAATCCGACAATTGCTTTGCGGATTGAATTAAAAGAATATAGGACTG
This sequence comes from Bacilli bacterium, assembly GCA_041670225.1. Taxonomy (GTDB): domain Bacteria; phylum Bacillota_I; class Bacilli_A; order RFN20; family CAG-288; genus Enterosoma. Next base: position 4,814 of record JBAXZU010000028.1, read on the forward strand.
TTAAATACAATCCTTTTTTCTTTGCAAGATTGGCTTTATTATGCCTATTTTGATTTGAAACAATTGCATACATAAAATGTGGTTGTCTAAAAGAGAATTTTACGTAAATCAAAATAAACTAAGTATAATTAAAATATAAATAAATAATTATTTATTTGCCAACTTAATAATATAATTAAATGTTGTTTATTATTTATACATCAAATATGTTTTTGCTCCAACACTGAGCCAACTTAAAACCTGTAAAGAGTTTAAAGGCCTTAGTTTAAATTTAATTTCTTAAAAAATCATTGTTCCTTTTGCCTTAAATAACAGCCAAAAAACCAAGTTGTGATACTTATGGTATTTTTCAAGTTGTTTACTTGTTAGAGGAAAAATCAATTTTGCCATTATAATTTTCTCGTATGAAACGCCATGACCGAGATATCCTGTCAATCGATCTCAAATCATTCTATGCTTCAGTAGAATGCCTTGATAGATCACTTGACCCCTTCACCACTCCATTAGTTGTCGCTGACGAAGCCCGTGGCGACGGAACCATTGTTTTGGCTGCTTCTCCCTTTATTAAAGAGAAATACGGCGTTAAATCCCGTTGCCGGCTCTACGAAGTCAGTAAGGACATTCCTGGGCTTATTATTGCTCTGCCTCATATGTCACACTATCTTGAAGTATCTTCAATGATTAACTCAATTTATCTCGATTTTGTCAGTGACGAAGATCTCTATGTCTATTCAATTGATGAATCCTTCCTAGATGTTACTAAATACTTAAAAAGAAACAATGATACACCTATAAGCTACGCCCGGAAAATAATTAAGACCATCAGAGATAAAACCGGTCTGACTGTCACAGCTGGAATCGGAAAGAACCTGTTTATGGCCAAAGCCTGCATGGATATTGAAGCAAAGCACAGTCCGGAGTTTCTCTCAAGCTGGAATTACAACGACATTCCCACTCACCTTTGGCCGATAAGCCCTTTGAGCAAAGTCTGGGGAATAGGTTCAAGACTTGAAAAGAGACTCAATAACCTCGGTTTCTATACGGTAGGAGACATTGCCGTATCTGATCCGGAGTTTCTTAAAAAGGAATTAGGTGTCATTGGAGAAGAAATCTATTACCATTCACACGGTTATGATGACGCACTCATTCAGGACACTTATATTTCTCCTAACCATTCTTTATCAGTCGGTCAGGTTCTTCTTAGAGACTACCATCCTGACGAACTCCCCATCCTGCTGAATGATATGTCATTTGAAATTTCCGATAGAATGCGTCAGGATAAGGTAATTGCCAATAACTTTTGTCTTTTCCTTCAATTCAAAGACCATAAAGGCATTGCAAAAAGGGCAATGTTCTACACACCGACTGACAGTGCTGAGAAGATAAGCAAAAAACTTATTGACATCTATAACAAGTTGGAAATTGACGAAGATGTTTTATTCAGAGGTATTTCAATAGTAGCCTGTGATGTAATTTCACAAAATTGTTATCAAACAAATCTCTTCGAGGATTTTGAAACCGATGCAAGAATACGGCAATTAGAAAATACTATGATGACGATCAGGAAAAAATACGGAACAATCAAAGCTATGCCCTGCTCAGCATTAAGCTTAACATCAACCTTTGTACAAAGAGAGAATCAGATAGGAGGACATCATCGATGAGAGGTATGAAGAAATGGCAGCCATTCAAATCATTGAAAGGCCAATACGAAGTTCTTGATGAAATGAAAAAAGAACGTGCCAGTGTCAATAAGCCTGAACTTAGTGAAGATGAATGCGAACTCATTGACCGGACAATCGCTGATTTAAAAAGAGGTCAGCTTGCTAAAGTCACCTTCTATCATGACCATGAAACAATTACCAAAGAAGTAGTCTTCGATAAACTGGTTCCTGATCAACGAAGAATTTATTTCTTCGGATTCAATATTCAGCTAGGCGATATTCTTCATATTCAGGGAATTTAGGTCTAAAAGGCCGGCATTGAGCCGGCCTTTTTTAGATTCTGGAAATTTTTGCTTTTCATGCCCAATATCAGATGAAAGGAACTGTGATTTGATTCTATGCATTAATAATAAATAGTTCTTTACTTAAACACCTATTTTTTGGTATACTAAACACTAGTCTTTAACCGAAAGACTATATACTTTCTTGTCAGCTCCCGATGTAGGGTTGACCGAAAGACCAAAGGGAGGTATAAGAACATGAAGAATTATGAAATCATGTACATTCTCATGCCAAATCTTGAAGCTGATGCCACTAAGGCTGAAATTGAAGCTTTACACAAGATTTTAACTGACAATGGTGCTAAGATCACCGGTGTCAAGGAATGGGGTATGAGAGACCTGGCCTATGAAATCAAGAAGCAGACTAAGGGTTACTATGTTGTAACCGAATTCACCGCCGAGCCCACGGCCGTCGAGGAATTCAACAAGGCTGTTGCTTTCAATGCCAAGGTCGTTAGATTCCTTATCACTGTTACTAATCAGTAAAAAAGGAGAAAAAATTATGGCTGGACTTAATCGTGTTGTATTAGTCGGAAGAATTGTCAGAGATCCTGAACTCAGAAAAACAAATTCTGGTATCAGTCTGACATCATTCACCATCGCTGTCGACAATCCTGGAAAGGAAAAATCAACTAGCTTCATTCCTTGCACATGTTGGAACAAGACCGCTGAAATTGTTGCAAAGTATTGTGTCAAAGGTTCGCTTGTTGGTGTCGATGGAAGACTGAGTCAAAGAAATTACGAAGACAAAAACGGTCAGAAAAGATCAGTTGTCGAAGTAGTCGGAGAATCAGTTCAATTTCTCGAGAAGAAAGGTGCTTCCACTGAAGATGCATCCCAGCCTGATGATAACGGATCCTCTTCCATCAGCCCCGCTACCCATGAGGGTATTGACGGTGCCGATGACGATCTTCCGTTCTAATTGCTTAATCTTCGATTAAGCGGAAAGGACTAGAAAATATGTTTCGCAGAATGAAACCCCGTAAAAAGGTTTGCTACTTCACCAAGAACCATATCAAGTTCATTGACTACAAGGATGTTGAACTCTTAAAGAAATACATCTCTCCTTCTGGAAAGATCACTCCAAAGAGAATCACCGGAACTTGCAGCAAGTACCAGAGAATGTTGGCCATCGCTATCAAGCGTGCCAGATATATGGGATTGCTTCCGTACGTAGCTGACTAATTAAAGCTTATCAATGGAATTAAAACCTCAGCCCACATCAGCTGAGGTTTTTTATTTACTGATTTTTTACTGTATATCTTATTCGGCATGAATTCATCTGCTGCATATATGGTAAGAACTCAATTGGTAAAAATAAATAAATGCGTATTATAAGATATGATATCATATGTATTTTGACATGTTTAATTTATTATGATATCATATGTTTGCACGGAGGGTATTAATATGCCATTCAATCAAAGCGAGTATGTTAAAAATTATAATAAAGAAAATTACAAGATGTATCAATTTAGAATCAAAAAGGAAGAAAGCAATATAATAACTTTTCTTGATGGACTAAAAACAAAAAATAAATTTTTCCATGATATGTTAGATAAGGAAGTTAATCACTCCGTTTTAACTATTTGTCAAATTAAATCAATTCTTAAGGAAGTGTGTGGAAAATACGATATCAATGAAATATATTTATTTGGCTCTTACGCAAGGGGAGAAGCAAATCCTTTAAGTGATGTTGATATTTATTGCGAAAAAGGTAAATGTAAAACATTTATTGCTTTAGGTTCATTAATTGATGAATTAGAAGAAAAATTAGGAAAGAAAGTTGATTTGGTGACAATAGGTTCTCAGATGGATCCTTATTTTGAAGAGCAAATGAGAAAGGATTTAATTAAATTATGTTAAACGTTAAAGATACTAGTTTATTATTGCAAATAAACAAATATTGCCAACGTATTATTAATAAAACAAATTGTATAACAAAAGATAATTACTCTAAAAATTTAGATTTACAGGAAATAGTTTGTTTTAATTTATTGCAAATTGGAGAATTATTTTACAGTAAGAAATTTAAGATCACATCACAGGTTGGTGTGACCTTTTTATATTTTTTAATAAATCAATAAATAACTGATTTTTTACTGTATATCTTATTCGGCATGAATTCATCTGCTGCATATATGGTAAGAACTCAATTGGCCTATAAATTCAGTCTCGATAATTTAATAATAAGAATAAGCTACTAATTATTTAATTTAAACAAATAACTGATAAAATAATAATATGATTAAAAATTACAGCAAAGACTTAGACTATTCCTATACAGAAGGCTTCTTCCCGACTTTTGAAATGATTAATTTCCATGGTAAGGATCTCAGATGCCTTTATGTAGCCACTGATGCTTTAGAAAGCGATGGCCTGAAGAAACTCAGAACTTTGGTCAACCCAGATAAAATCATTGTCTCTGACAAAGCTTTCTCAGTCATCAAGTCAAAAGAAAACGCACATGTCATTGGCGTTTTCAATAAATTCTCTTCGGTTCTGAATGAAAAGGAATCACATTTAGTAATGGTAAATCCCAGTGATATGGGAAATCTCGGAAATGCCATGCGTTCTTTATTAGCCTTCGGTTTTCATGATTTAGCTATCATCGAACCTTGTGCGGACATCTTCAACCCTAAAACAGTCCGGGCTTCAATGGGTGCTATCTTTAAGATAAGAGTAGAAACCTTCAAATCATTTGAAGACTATCTTACTAAGTATCCTCGTACTTATTATCCTTTTGTCTTAGATACTTCACATCCTCTTAATGAAGTAGGTTTTAAAAAGCCTTGTTCATTGGTTTTTGGAAATGAGGCTACAGGGCTTCCTCAGTCAATTCATAATGAAAATAACGTCAGAATCGAACAGTCCGATGAAGTAGATAGCCTTAACTTGACTACCTCCATTGCAATTGGATTATATAAGCTGAAAATGCAGTAGAATTAAAACAGTGACAACTGAACAGACCCTTCTTTCTCAAAAAAGACGGGTCTTTTTAAATCTGAAAAATCTGAAGAGAGAAATCCTTTGCTAAGATAGAATTCAACATCAGATTCTTCGATAGTCAGCGGCATTCTGGAATGATAGAAGGAAACTTCCTCACTGGCTTTAACGGTGAGAATCACAAAGTAGCCCTTCAAGGAAATACCTGCTAGATAACCCCGGTGCTTTTCAAAAACAAATTCTTTCAGATGTTTATTCTTATCTTCTTCATAAAATGTACTGCACGGAATAACAACTCGGGAATTCTGAAAAGCATCTTTAAAAAAGTCTTTCTCTTTGACAGTTTCGGTTTTAGCGTTATAGATGAATTCATTTTCAGAAATTGGAACACCAAAAGACAATTCTTCAATTTTTAAAGAATTGTCTTTGCTTAAAATTGCCTTTGTTTTATATCCTAAATCTATAATTTTTGTTTTATCAAGTTTAACTTTAATATTCTTTAAAATTACATATTCTAACTCATCATCAGGTTCAAGCTTAAACCTCCGACACATAATCAAAGCCCTCGGCCAGAGAAGAGAAGCATTGATATACCTAAGTAGATAACGATTGAAACAATATCAAGAATAGTCGAAATCATCGGCTGAGACATGACAGCCGGATCAATATGAAGTGCCCTAGCTAATAGTGGTATGTTGACACCGAGAAGCTTAGCAATAACGATTACTACCATGAATGAAAGAGAGATGACACCAGAGACAGTCAAATAGAATAGGTCTGCATTTCCACCAAAGAACTGACTAACAACTAATTCATCATTTCCCACCAGAGAAACGATACCGGTTTTTAGTTCTAGCATGGTCCATCCAAAAGAGAAAATAGCTAAGATTCCACCCGTAATCAGAGCTGACTTAGTTTCCTTCCAAATAACAGTCCAATAGTTTTTCTTGGAAACATTGCCTAAGGCAATTTCACGGATAATAACTGTAGTAGTCTGATCAGCAGCATTGGAGTTAGTTCCCATGACAGCAGTCAGGAAGGCTATCAGCAAAGGAATCATTGCTAATGGTGCCTCAAGATAAGATAACGTCATACAGATGAAAGTATCAAGGAATAAGAGAGCAACAAGCCAGATAGCGTAGGATTTAATCATCTGACCGATTGATTTCTTCAGATAAGGAGTCTCAGACGGGATAACACCGGCACTAAGCTGAATATCTTCAGTATTTTCAGTATTGGCAACATCTATGACATCATCGAAAGTGATAATACCAAGCATACGGTCTTCCTCATTAGTGACTGGAAGAACGGAAATATCGTATTTTCGGAAAGCTTTAATAACCGCTTCCTGGTCAGTGGATGAAGAGACAGAAACAAAATCATCAGACATAACGCTTTTCATTATGTCGTTATCATCGCTTTCCAAAAGGTTATCTAATCTGACTGTTCCAACTAATCGGCGGGTACTGTCAACAACAAAGATAGCCCAGATGGTTTCCAATCCTTTTCCAACTTCACGAATCTTGCTAATAGCTTCTTTGACTGTCGAAGTATCTTTCACGGAAAGATATTCCGGAGTCATGATGGTTCCGGCACTGTCATCCTTAAACTTCAGATAAGCATTGATTCTATCTTTATCATCCTTAGGAGTGTTCTTCAGAACCTTATTGACCAGATTAGCAGGAAGCTCATCGACAAAGTCAACAAGATCATCAGTCTGCATCTCATCAACAATGGCTTGGAATTCTTCACTGGAAAAGGCTTCAACCACCCTTTCCTTGTTGTCTTGGTCAAGAAGGGTGAAAACCTCGGCACTGAGGTCGGTTTTAACAGCCTTGAAGAAGAACAGCATATCCTCAGGATCAAGCCTCTCAAGGGCTTGGCTGACGTTATGTGGGTCATAGTCATTAACCATGGTATTCAGGACATTGGTGTTATGGTTTTTAATTACCGTCCGGAGAAACTCCGGATTCAAAGGGTGACTGATTTTGGCCTTTTGACTAGGGTCTGGTCTGATTTCTTCAACTTCAGAAGAAGGAATTTCGTTGATAAGTTCATCATTTACTTTTTTATTCATAATGATTTCCTCCCTAAATTCCTAACACAGGCATGACCATATTTGAGGTAATCTCAATCAAGCCCGGATTAAAAGCATCAATAACCAGCATGGAGATGGTGAAATAAATCAGAAGAGTAAGAATATCCATCAAAGAAGCAATTAACGGTCCTGACATAATAGCCGGATCGATATGGCATAGTTTAGCCAGCATTGGGAGATTGGCACCAAGAATTTTGGAGACAAAGACAGCAAAGAAAATAGCAACGGAAACAACCATGGAAATAATCACATAGCCTTTCTGAAGACTTCCGAAAGCCGAAATAATGGTGTTTGCATCAGTATTAACTAAATGAAGATTCAATTCAGCAATTGTCCATCCAAAATTAAAGCAGCAGACAATTAAGGCTGTCAGGAAGCCAGCCATAATTTCACGGCTGGCCACCTTCCAATAATCCTTCACAGTAATTTCACCGGTTGATAAAGCACGGGTGACAGTTGAAGTCGTCTGGTCTCCGCTGTTGCCGCCTGTATCATTAAGCATTGGCAAAAAGGAAATAAGAACCGGCAGTGTCAGAAGTGCGGTCTCAAAGTTAGAGATAATGACACTGGTAAAGGTATTGATAACAAGAAGAATAATCAGCCAGACCACATAAGACAGAGCCATACGATAGGCTTTTGTTTCCAAATAAGGCTTATCCGTCGGTGAAACGGCACCGGATTTGTAAACATCCTCTGTATTTTCTTCTTCAATAACATCCATGACATCGTCAAAGGTGATAATTCCAAGAATTTCACCATTTTTGGAAACAACCGGAAGAACCGGCAAATCAAATTTTCGGCAGATAGGAATAGCTTCTTCCTTATCAGCAATTGGAGAAATGAAAGGATAGTCAGTCGACATAACCTCGTCAATGACCTGATTGACATCCTCAAACATCAGATCTTCCAAAGATTCCGTTCCTAAAAGGACATTATTTCCTTTATTATCGACAATAAAGAAAATTCGGACAGTTTCCAAAGTTTTTCCAATCTTCTTAATGGTAGCAAAAATATCTTTGATGATGGTTCCGCTCCTAACCGTAAGATATTCGGTAGTCATAATGGAACCGATGGTATCATCGCTATAACGGGCCAGTTCATTAATAATCTTCCGTCTCTTAGGAGAAAGATAATTAATCACCTTTTCTCTCAAGGACTTAGTAAGATCTTCAACAAAATCCGCAAGATCATCATCGACAACCGCATCTAAGACTAAGACTATGGTCTTCCGAGGAAGATTCTCGGTCAGATAAACTCTTTCTTCAACCGAAAGATAAGAGAAAATATTTCCTAGAACATTAAAATCATTGACCATAGAAAAGAAGATATTAACTTCGTTATTGGTCAAATCATTAAGAGCCTCAGCCAAGGAAACATCAGAATTATCATCAGCAAGCTGAATAATCTGACTTTTATCATTGATAATCAAAGCCTTATGAAGCAGTTCCGGAAGAATTTCCTCATTGACAGTGAGAATTTCTTCGGTTTCGTTAGCTTCAATATTAGAGACTTCTTCCTTTACAGCCTGGAGGCTGGCTTTTTCTTCATCGAACACGACATTATTATTGTTATCGCTCATAGTTTTTCTCCACTCCAGCTATGATAGTTTCTTTAAAAGAACCTAATAGTTTATTTTCAGCGTATATCTTGGATTTTGTCAGCCAACTGAGAAATTGTATTTACACAATTTCCCGGATTAAGTTCTTCGAGCTGACCCTGATAAAGAAGGTCATGCGAATACCCGGCAGAAATAATATCGACAGAGATATTTTTCATCATCTTAATATCTTCGAGAGTGTCTCCGATATAAACTACATCCTTTTTCTGAATATGGAAATCATGGATTAAAGAAAGCATGGAAGCTTCTTTATTGGAACCAAAAGGACTTCCAGTATAGATGGCCGGAAAACAGTCGTCTAATCCTATATCCTTAAGGGAAATATCCAGTGTCAAACGGCTTCTTCCAGTCAAAAGCGCAATCTTGGTTTCTTTATTAAGAGATTGTAACAGAGAATGTAAACCATCAAAAGCTTTCAGATCTTTTGATTTTTCAGTATAAATAGTTTTAAAACATTCCCAAGCAATGCTGAACTTAGCATCACCAACAATCTTCCGGATGATTCCATCTTCAGTAGGACCATAAAACTGATGAACAGTTTCTTCATTGACTAAAGGAAAACCGGCTTCCTGACAGGCTTTAGCCATGCAGTAGTCCTCAAGCATAAATGATGAAGCTAAGGTGCCATCAAAATCGAAGGCAAAAACGATTTTCTTTTCCATATAATAGATTTTAACAAATTTATGTCCGTATAGCCAAAAAATAGAGCAGAAAATAAAAAAACTGATTCAAACGAAGAATCAGTTATTATTCAGTCCTATCCTGTAAAGTAATAGGTACCTTTTTCCACAAAAAAAGCGGCAGCTAGCTATCTTCCCGCGAGGGTATTGTCGCCGCCGAGGCGCTTAACTTCCGAGTTCGGTAAGGGATCGGGTGTGTCCGCCTGGCTATCGCCGCCGCCGATGGGACCGTGCATGGGAGCATGTCCTCTGAAAACCGAATGCCATTGTCCTTATTAGCCTAAAGAGAGAAGAAACTGCGCTTATAATCGAACCGAAAGGTCAAGGACCGCCTCCATTCAGAGAATGGAAAGGACGGAGTCCTCGGGCTATTGGTGCGATCTGGCTCTGCTGGTTGCCCAGCCTGCACCGATCGTCCATCAAACGGGTGACTTACCCGTGCCCTTACCCCCTTTCGGGATGGGAGGCCTATTGTAGGGAACGGCTTCACGCTTAGATGCTCTCAGCGTTTATCCGGACCATGGGCGGCTTCCGGGCGATGCCGCTGGCGCGACAACCCGACCACCGTAGCCATGTTCCCCCTGGTCCTTGCGTACTAAGGGGGAATTCCCGCAGGCCTCCTGCGCCCACGACAGATAGGGACCAAACTGTCTCACGACGTTTTGAACCCAGCTCGCGTACCGCTTTAATAGGCGAACAGCCAAACCCTTGGAAGGCGATGCCCCTCCAGGATGCGATGAGCCGACATCGAGGTGCCAAACCGACCCGTCGAAGTGAACTCTTGGGATCGATCAGCCTGTTATCCCCAGGGTAGCTTTTATCCATTAAGCGACGTCCGATCCGCACCGAGACGCCGGGTCACTAACTCCCTCTTTCGAGCCTGCTCGAGATGTACCTCTCGCAGTCGGGCACCCTTTTGCGTTTGCG
>JBAXZU010000029.1:0-15023 GCA_041670225.1 Bacilli bacterium
ATAATCGAGCTGTCGTTGAAGCGACTATTCGTATAATCACCCGGATTGGCGGGGAGTCTCTACGCTGTGGCCCATAAGCCAGCACTACGAATAAATCTTACTCATCACCTTTTTTTATTTTTTATTGATTTATTTAAAATTGTAGATATTTTTCCTATTATCGGTACTGAAAGTCACTGACTGCAGACCATAAAGGAGAAAAAACACATGAAAAAGGGTCTTCTGAGTCTTGCTGTTCTTGGTTTAGCTGCCGGTTCACTTTGCGGTATTACTAGCTGTGATTCCACCTCAGGTATCGATGGTGTAAAGGTCGGTTTTATTTTCCTTCACGATGAAACTTCTTCCTATGATAAGAACTTCATTGATGCTGCTAAATCTACAGTTGCTGCCCTTGGTTTATCTTCAAGTCAGGTTATTTATAAAACTGGAATTGCCGAAAATGATGGCGATTATGATGCTGCTGCTGATCTTGTTGATCAGGGCTGCAATGTCATTTTTGCTGATTCTTTCGGTCATGAATCTGCTATGCTCAAAGCTGCCAAGGAATTCCCAAATGTTCAGTTCTGCCATGCTACCGGAACTCAGGCCCATACTGCCAATGTTGCCAATTATCATAATACTTTTGCTGATATCTATCAGGGAAGATACCTCACCGGTATTGTCGCTGGTATGAAAATCAACGAAATGATTGCTGCCGGAACCATCACTGCTGATGAAGCTGTCATGGGTTATGTCGGTGCTTACCCTTATGCTGAAGTTGTTTCTGGTTATACTTCTTTCTATCTTGGTGCCAAGTCAGTCTGTGACTCTGTCACCATGAGTGTCAGATATACCAACAGCTGGTATGATGTCACTGCTGAACAGTCTACTGCTAACGCTCTTATCAAGACTGATCATGCCGTTATCATTTCTCAGCATGCTGATTCTCAGGGTGCTCCTAGTGCTTGCGAAGCTGCCGGTGTTCCTAATGTTTTCTATAATGGTACGAATCTTGATAAGGACACTTATCTTGTTGCTTCCAGAATCAATTGGGTTCCTTATTTCACTTATATGCTTGAAAGCGTCCGTGACAATGTCACTATGCCTAGCGATTACTGCGGAACTATAGCTAATGGTGCTGTTGAAGTTCTTACTCTTAACGATGAATTAGCTGCTGAAGGAACTGCTGCCGCTATCGAAACTGCCACTACAGCTTTGAAGAACAAGACTATCCATGTCTTTGATACTTCCAAGTTCACTGTTGATGGTGCTGCTAAGACTTCTTATCTTGCTGATGTTGATGATGATGGTACCTATGTTGGTGAAACTGAAGTTATCAGCGGTGGATATTTCCACGAATCCGAATACCGTTCTGCTCCTTACTTTGATCTCCGTATTGACGGAATCACTGAAAAGACTTCTAACTAATTTTCAGAATATTTGAAGATATCACATAAAGCGGAGATTAATCGTCTCCGCTTTATGCGTTTAATAAGGAGATAACCAACTAATGGAAAATGCTATTGAGCTGAAGAATATTACGAAGAGATTCGGGACTAAGGTTGTTGCCAATAAAAATGTCAACCTAACTTTAAGAAAAGGTGAAATCCTTTCTTTATTAGGTGAAAATGGTTCAGGCAAAACAACCTTAATGAACATGATTGCTGGTATTTATTATCCAGACAGTGGTTCTATTTATGTAAATGGAGAAGAAGCAGTAATCAAGTCACCGAGAGATGCTTTTTCCTATAAGATCGGTATGATTCATCAACATTTCAAGCTCGTTGATATCTTCTCTGCCGCTGAGAATATCATTCTAGGCCTGAAGGAAAGATATAATCTGAACAAAGTCAATAAAATGGTCAAGGATATTGCTAACCGCTATGGCTTTGATATCGATCCTAAGAAGAAAGTCTATGAGATGTCAGTTTCTGAAAAGCAGACTGTCGAAATTATCAAGGTTCTTTACCGTGGAGCTGATATTCTCATTCTTGATGAACCGACTGCTGTTCTGACTCCCCAGGAAATCGCTAAGCTTTTCACTATTCTTAAGTCAATGAAGAAAGATGGAAAATCTATCATTATCATCACTCATAAACTGAATGAGGTTCTGGAAATATCTGACCGTGTCTCTATCTTGAGAAAAGGTAAATATATCGGAACCCTTGATACTGATAAGACTAATGAATCTCAGCTCACGGAAATGATGGTCGGCAAGAAAGTCGATCTGGAGATTGATAGATTCCATACTTCCTTTGATGAACTGCTTTTGGAAGTAAAGGATTTATCCGTTTTAGGAACGGAAAACCATCGTGCTATCAAACATATCAACTTTGATTTGCGTGCCGGTGAAATTCTTGGTGTTGCCGGTATTACCGGATGTGGCCAAAAAGAATTATGTGAAGCTATTGTCGGTCTTCATCCAATTAAATCCGGAGATATCATTCATAAAGGACAGAGTATTGCTAATCTTACTCCCCGTCAGATTATCGATAAGGGAATTGCCATGAGCTTCATTCCTGAAGATCGATTAGGTATGGGTTTAGCTCCTTCTTTCTCTATCACTGATAATATGATGCTGAAAACCTATAACGAAGGCAAACTTCCTTTTGTTGATCGAAAGAAAGCCCGAGCCGAAGCTATTAATTTAATTAAAGAACTTGATATTGTCACTCCTTCCACGGAGATTGCTGTTAAGAAGCTCTCCGGCGGAAATGTTCAGAAAGTTCTGGTGGGAAGAGAAATCTCCGCCGGACCTAATGTCATTATCACTGCCTATCCTGTCCGTGGACTTGATATCAACTCTTCTTATTTGATTTATAACATTCTTAATAAGCAGAAAGCTAAAGGAGTCGGAGTCTTATTTGTCGGCGAAGATCTGGACGTCATGCTTTCTCTCTGTGACCGTATTATGGTTCTCTGTCATGGAAAAATGATGGGAATCGTGGATGCTACCAAGACTACTAAGGAAGAATTAGGAATGATGATGACCGGAAAAGAAAAGATTTCCGATGATATTTCTGGAAAGGAGACTCAGAATGACCAAAAATAAAGCGAAGCATGAGCCTTTGTTCCATGTTGTCAGACGTACTTCTATGCCGGCCTGGCAGTCTATATCTATCCGTGCTCTTTCAATTTTGGCGGCTTTCCTGGTCTGCTGTTTAATTTTGCTTATTGCTTATCAGTGTGATCCTATCACCTTTATCTCCTCACTTTTCAACGGTGTTTTTGGAACCGAAAGAAGAATTTGGCTTTTCCTTTATGATTTAGCAATTCTTTTAGGAATCTCATTGGCTTTGGTTCCAGCTTTCAAAATGAAGTTCTGGAATATCGGTGCTGATGGACAGACACTGATCGGCGGACTTGGCTGTGTGGCTGTCATGCATTATTTAGGTGGTGTCCTTCCGGATGCCGGAGTTATTGCCATATCTTTAGTTGTCTCTATTCTCGCTGGTGGAATCTGGGGCTTGATTCCGGCTTTCTTCAAAGCCAGGTTCAAAACTAACGAAACTCTTTTCACTTTAATGATGAACTACATTGCTATTCAATTGGTTTCTTTCTTTATCAATACCTGGGTCAGCAGCGGAACTGGTGTTCTCAAGCCTATAGATACTGGAAACCTTCCTACTATTGGCGGAAATACCTATCTCCTGACTATTATTCTTGTTGCCATCTTATTGGTGTTTATGTCAGTTTATCTCCGCTATTCTAAGCATGGATTTGAATTATCCTTGGTTGGTGAGAACGAAAACACTGCCAGATACGCGGGCATCAATGTCAGAAAAGTCATTATCAGAACTATGCTTCTTTCCGGTGTCATCTGTGGTGTCATGGGATTTTTGATGGTTTCCGGTTATACTCATACTATCTCTACTTCCTTAGTCAACGGACGTGGATTCACCGGTGTTATTGTTACCTGGCTTTCCGGATTTAATCCTCTCTATATGGTTCTTACTTCCGTACTCTTTGTCTTCCTAAGCCGAGGAACCTCACAGGTTATCACTAACTTAGGTATCACCAATTCGGCTATTCAGAACATTGTTATCGGTATCTTCTATTTCTGCATTATCGGATTTGAGTTCTTCATCCGCTATCAGGTTCTCTTTACCAAAAACGGAAGCAAACGCAATAGTTCATTAGTTAAAGGCCTTGAAGTCAAGGCTGAAAGCAAGGAGGCTTAAGAAGATGATTTCATTTATTACTCAGGCAATCCGTTTAGCGGCTGCCTTCCTCTTTGGTTCAACCGGTGAAACAATTGTTGAAAAATCCGGACATCTGAATTTAGGTATTCCGGGTATCATGTGTATTGGTGCTGTCGGTGGCTGTCTTGGTGAATCTATCTATTTAGGATCACTTTCCAGTATTGATGCCATCAATCCTTTCCTGGCTGTCTTGATTCCGACACTATTTGCCTTAGTCTTCTCAGCTCTGATGGGTGTTCTCTATTCTTTCTTCACTGTAACCCTACATACTAATCAGAATATCACTGGCCTGACTATCACCACTTTCGGTATTGGTTTTTCTTCTTACCTGATTCAGAATATTGATACTTCCGGTTTCTCCAAGGCTAGTGCCTGCTTCAAGACCCTCTTCCCTTTCTACAGCAATTTAGGTATCTTCGGTGAACTCTTCCTCTCTTATGGTTTCTTGACTTATTTAGCTTTGATTGTAGCCATTGCTTCTTACATTATTCTGAAAAAGACCAGAATCGGTATGAATCTCCGAGCGGTTGGTGAATCTCCGGCCACAGCTGATGCCGCTGGTATCTCCGTCAGCTGTTATCGTTATTCAGCAACAATCATCGGATGTGCTATCTCCGGACTTGGCGGACTGTTCTTCATTATGGATTTCTTAGGCGGAAACTGGGAATATGTCGTTGACATCATTGGCTGGTTAGCTGTTGCCTTAGTTATCTTCACTCTGTGGAATCCGCTTATCGGTATCTTCGGATCATTTGTCTTCTCAGCTCTTTATATCGTTTCCTCCTATGTCTCAGTTCCTTTCAATGTTATTGATATCATTAAGATGCTGCCTTACCTTGTTACCATTTTGGTTTTGATTATTACGTCCATTATCGGTTCTAAAAAAGCCCAGGCACCTTCGAGTTTGGGAAACAATTATTTCCGCGAAGACCGTTAAACAAGTATTAGAAAAGCCCTGCCTTAGAAAATTGGCAGGGCTTTTTATTTTTCTTTTTAGGCGATGGAAAGACCGAGATTGATATAGCCTAAGTCGGAAAGGCTATCACCTTCAATGGTGATGTCGGTTTTCAGAAGAGAAGAGATAGCCGAAGGGATATTATTGAATCCGGGAGCAAAGTCATAGGTGAAGGTAGCAGTTTCCTGATCAAAGCTAAGATATTCGTCTTCTTCTAAGGCCTGGCTGACTAAGCCATAAATCACCTGTTTGAGAACGTTGGTAGTTGTATTAGTTCCAAAGTAGATTTCCTCGACACTTAACGATATAGAATAACCGGAACTTTCCTGCTGTTGGGTATCAAAGCAGATGACAGTCTGACAGCCGTTGATATCGACTCCAACTGTCAGATACATCCGGTCTTCGACAAAGTTGACATAGAAGTTATTTAAGGTAACACAGGAGACCTGATGGGAAGTTTCTGTCTGTTGAGTGAAAACATAGGAATAACCTAATAAACCGGAGTTCTCACAGATGGAAGTGATTAGGTTCTCGTTGATTTTGGCATTGGCCGAAAGGGTAGTGAGGTTAAGTGAACTGAGGGACTGCTGAATTATCTCACCGATGTTGGCGGATTCTTCAACTGAGTAGCCCTGGTAGGAACTGACATTGTTAATTCCGACTGAGGAGAAGTCCTTGTCTTTGACATAGTCCTGAATATCTTCATCACAGTTATCATAGCCTTTGATTAGATAGGTGTAGGCATAAGTCGGGTGGTTGGAGTCAAGATCAACGATTCCGTTATCTAATAAAGTGACTAAATCAGTTTTATAGTCGGAAAGAACTAAACCGGAATTTTTCTCAGGGGTGACATAGTTAGCATTGTTTTTCAGGGAAGACAGATCAATTTCAGCTTTGATTTCGCTATTGTCATAGAAGGAGAAGGAGAGAAGTGAGTCATTGATGAATTCGTGAACAATGGATGTAGCTAATTCACCGGAGCTTTCTAAGGCGGAATTGATATCATGAAGAGCATCGGCCTTAGTATAGGTGATGGTCTGGTTGCTTAAGGAAGCTGTGAAAGAAAGACCGGAGGAAGCAAAGGCCTGATTAAGGGTGGAATCATTGATGAAATTCTTGGCAATGGAAGAAGCAAAGGAATTGATGCCGGAAACTTTTCCGACTTTAATATTCTCAATTCGGAAGATGAAGGCTTCATCAGTTTCTTCGATTTTTGTCTCAATTATGGCTTTGCTTTTGATGATGTAGGCTGATACTGATAGACCGATTTCAAAAATATATTTATCTTCATTGATAGAACAGGAGAAGCCTTTGACATAGGTATCAGTTCCATCCGGAAGACCGTCCTTGACTCCGTTGAGAATCATGTTAAGGTCATCCTGGGTGATTGCTAAGGAAACTTTATTGGTCTGAGCAGTTTTATTCAGACAGGAAGCAATTTTATTATTGATCAGAGTCTCAGCATCTATTTTTTCATTATTGTTTTTGACTTTGAAGGAGTCATCTGCAAAGAGAACATAGATGGTAGTAATTGGAATGACAATGATAGCTAAGAGGATAAGCAGGAATTTAAGTAAACCATGGCTTTTCTTTTTGGCTTTCTTTTTTTCCTTTTCTTTCTGTTTTTTCTTTTTTTCTTTATCTTTATCTTTGTTTGAAAGCATAATGGTTTCCTTTCCGTGAATTAGAAATATGCGTATTATTTTAACTAAAAAAATATAATATTACAAATAATTGAAATCAGTCTTTAATTTCCGGTCTTGAGGCTAAAGCTCCGCGGATGAGATGGAAAAGTCCGAAGAAGACTTTGTATCCGCCAATGGCAAGAAGACCGATTCCGATAATGGGGTTAATATAGCTTTCATAGAGGTTGCCTAAACAGATGAAATAGATTCCTAAAGCTAAGAGGCCTAGAGATTCAAAGATACAGGCAACCATCAATATTCTGTCTTTTGATTTATGGAAGTTCAATGACTTTCCAAAGAGAGTAAAAGCATAAATCAGTGATCCGGTTCCGAAAAGCATAGAGGAAACTGAGGAGAATAGTGAGGGATTGATAAAGATGCTGACGGTGAGGATCATTAAGAAGATAAAGACATAGACTCTCATTATTTGATGCTGGAAATCCCAATGCGTCAGATAAAGGAAATAGATGAGCAGAAAGAGTTCAAAAGCTGTGACAATACTTAAGGCAATGCCGACAATCAAGGGAATTGCTTCTTTTGGCAATAAAAGGAAGAGAAGACCGATGACTATCATGAAGACACCTAACGGAATTGGATTGTTTGTCAAAAAGACGACCGGTTTTGTATAGCGGAGGTTTCTGGCTTTTTTGCCAAAGATAATTGTTAACGGCAATCTCAGCATTTTTTTTCTTGAGGAGGTTTGTTTCAGGGAGAGTTTGACAAAGGCTTCCTGAACGCCTTTAAGGCCTTTGGATTTGAAGCCGGAGACACTGCTGACTTTTCCGCCTAAGGAGACGGCATCAAAAATATCGTGGGTGAAATCTTCTTTCTGTTCCTGAGTCATGTTGCTTAGCCACATACTGACAGTGTCATCAATGGAGCTAGCTTCCGGGTCCATTTTTGGGGCTAAGACCAGTTCATCCTTACTGACACACCAGCTGAGGAGATCGTGCTGAAGAAGACCTTTATTATGGGAAGAGACAATCTTATGATTCGGACAATTGAAAGAGAAAAGCATGCCGATGACTGAGTATTCAGGGGTTATCTTGATACTGCGGGATTCAATTCGCTGGAGTTTTTTGGTATTGAAGACATCCTGACATAGTCCTGGTCCATCGTTTGTATATATTCTTTTGACTTGGCTAAGCTTTTCATCACTGAGATTAGCGGTGGAATAGATGGAAAGGTTTCCGCCTTTTGAATGTCCGCCGACATAGAATTCCATTCCCGGGACAATATGTCTATTGAGATATTCCAAAGCCATATCCTGAGCTTTGACTCGGGTATAGGAAATCATGAAGTCTTCTTTCCAGCCAATGATTGTGTCATCAGTTCCTCTAAAGGCAATATATGATTTGTCATCATCAAAGACAAAGGTCATAGCTGAAAACTGCATCGAAGTTTCTTCGTCGATTATGTCTACGTAATCTTTGATCAAGACAGATCCAAAACGGACAGAAGAACTGGCCTTTTTCAGAAAGGCTTCGGAAGCATAGATGTCCAGATCGGTTTTATAACCGCCTTTTTCTAAAAGACGAGAATAATATTCTTTAACAGTAACTCCTGAAGAATTCTCTTCTTCGGTTGCTAAGCCTTTTAAAACAGCATAGGAAATATAGCAAAGAACCAGATTATCTACATCATTAAAGGGACGTTCCTTAAAGGACAAATCACCCCGCCATGATATGTAATCTGAAATATTTCCGGTTATCATATTTTTATTATAGCTCAATTATTGGCAAAAGCTGAAGAGGTGGACTGGTCTTTCTTGAAGACGTTCTTACGGGAACGGAAAAGCTTGATGCCACGGGAAATTGAAACCAAGAAAATAGTAACTTCGAGACGTCCGGCAAACATACAGAACATTTCCAGCCAGAGGACACCCCACTGGGAATTGTTGGAAGCAAAGGCAGTGATTCCGCTTGAGCCGCCGACACCGCTGAGACAGGAAACAATTTCAAACAGACAGTTTGCCAGAGAATAGACCTGAAGTCCGTCATCATATACAAAAGTCTTTGAACCTGAACCAATGGCATATCCGCAGAGAATCATTGTGCCGATGAAGGCAAAGCCAAAGTATAATCCTGCATAATTGCTGGCTTCTTTGGTCTCTTCTTCACTGACAGCGACTTTATTTCCTAAGCGGGTTACATAATTGGTTTTGACCATTTCAGTACGGTTGATGCTCTTAGCAATAGACCATTTGATATTAAGGAAACAGAGGGCAACACGGCTTTGTTTGATACCACCCGAAGTTGAACCATTCTGACCACCGATAGCCATTAGGACAATCAGAGCCACAATACAGGCGGAAGGAAGATTGGCGTAAGCTTCCGGGAAATCTATTGGGGTCAGGGTTGAAAATCCGGAGGTTGACAGCAAGGAAACAAATTCGAAAGTTCCGTTTCTGAAGGCTTTTCCGACTGATTCCAACGAATTTGTGGAAATAGGAGTGAAGGCCTGATACATGCCATAGATGAAGAAAGGATAGACACAGATCATCAAACCAATGAAGACTAAAAATTCGTAGTGTTTGATAGCTTTCTTAAACTGACGTTTCCAGAGATAGAAGTGAATGACAAAGTTGGTTGAACCTAAAATCATCAGAATGAGAATAACAATTTCGATAGCACAATAATTAGCGTAAGGAAGATTCATTTCAAACCAGGAAACTGACTCACTGTGGGAGGCTAATCCACCAGTTGATAAGGCTGCCATGGAGAAGCAGATGCTATCCATCGGAGAACAGCCACAGCATAATAAGCTGACGGTTCCGACTAAAACGTAAACAGAATAGATAATGAAGATCATTCGAGCGGATTTGACAATGTTAGGAACTAACTGGTCGTTGTGTCCTTCCAAAAGATAGATATTCAGTCCTGATCTATCGGAAACTGCACTAGTCATAAAAAGAACAAGTCCGACACCACCGACAAAGTTGGCAAGTGATCTATGGAAGAGAAGAAGCTTTGGAAGACTATCAGTAGTCATAACTGATAATCCAGTTGTTGTTAATCCGGAAGTGGATTCGAACATAGCCTGGGTGAAAGTGAAACTAAGCTCGGAATTGACAAAACGGCAGAAGATAAATGGCATGGCAAAGACAAAGATGGCAATAATCCAGACCGAAAAGACTAAGAAAATATCTTCCATGCCCTTTAATCTGGCTTTCTTCTTGTTCAGAATCAGAAGACTAAGTAAGAAGCCGATTACTAAAGAGGCAATTCCAGGAACTAGAATACACCACCAAAAGCTGGCTTCATATCCATAAGTATGAATCTGTTCACCGGTATAAAAATCAGTTCCCAGGGTTGGATCAACCAGAATAATCAAGGAAACCAATGAGAGGGCACCAATCATCATCATGAAAATTCCGATATAGCCTAAAACCAGTCGATAACCAGAGACTCCAAAATTGTTGCCTTTTTTAGAAGCTAGCTTTTTACGGTTGATTTCAATTTCAGTGATTTCATGAATAGTCTGTCTTTTGATTTCAATGTTCTTTTCAATGAATTCATCACGCTTCTTTATAGCGGTGGTGAGGTGATTTTTCAAAGCTGAAAGATGTCCGGCCTTCTTTTGATCGGAAGGACTGGCTTTCTTTTCTTGGCTGTTTTCTATATCGGTTTCTTCCGCTGATGAATTATCTATCTGGGAATCCGAATCCATGCAGGTGTTATTTTTCATCTTTTTCTTTCTTTAAATATTTAATCAAACGTTTTTGATCGCTAGGTGCCGAGGCTACAACCAAAGTATCATTGGCGATGATGCGGGTGGTACCATGAGGAATGATGACTTGGGGATTACGGAAAATACAGGTAATGTTGGCATAATCCGGAATCTGAAGTTCCATAAGTGATTTATTGCAGCAGTCAAACTCTTCTTTGATTTTGACTTCAGTGATGACAATCTTATCATTTTCAATACTAAGTGTCTTGATGAGATTCTCGATATCGCTTTCTCCTTTGATTCGCTGGGTGAGAAGGTAAGAACTAGAGATTGGAGAGTCAATGCCTAAAGCTTGGAAAATATCGACATGGTTAGGGTCGGAGACAGTGCAAATAGCTTTTTTGATATGGAATTTATCTTTGGCCAACTTGCAGCAGACAAAATTATCACTGTCATTTTCCATTAAGGCAATGACTAAATCAAATTCAAAGACGTCAGCAATTTCAAAAGAATAGAGTTTGGTTGGATCTGTGTCTAGAACCGAAATTGAGTTTCTTTCGGAAAGAATCTTGGCAATGTTGGCATCATCATTGATGACTACCAGCTTATTATGTCCGTCTGAGAAAGATCGGATGGCATAATCAGCTTCGGTGTTTCCACCGCAGATTAAAATTTTCATTATCTGTCCTCCGTATCCCAAAGGTTTTTATACATACCGAAAGATAAGGCACTAGGAGCAATTACTGTGATTCTAGGATCTTCCAAAAGAATACTTTTGGCTTCATCATGAAGTCTGACAATGACATTGGGGGCAGTGTAGTATTTCAGAGAGAGACAGGCTAAATAGATATTTAGGTTATCATCTCCGGTACAAATGTCAATTTCAGAGGCATCGGAAATCCTGGCTTTTTCTAAGGTAAGTCGGTCTAAGGCGTTACCGACAATTTTATAGCCGGAATAGCTTGCATCAAGTTTTCTGAAAGCACGTTCATCGATGTCAATGATTGAAGTATAGATTCCCTGTTCGGAATTGAGTGAGGCGATGGCTGCACCCAATCGTGAAGAACCGATGACCATAGTCATTTTCTTCTCTTTATTCATAGTATCTCCTTAATTTAAACAAATTAACTAGTAGATTATAGAATATTCCCAACGTATTTTAAACCTTAATAATCGGAAAAGCGTTTATAAAAAGTAAATTAAAGTGAGTCATCGAAACTTTCCTGGGCTCTTTGGAGGAAGGATTTGCTTCGCTTTTTGGCAACTGCGCGATTCTCATCATTAAGCTTTTTTGAAAGCTTTTTCTGTTCATCAGTAGGTTTTGGACGCTGAGTCGGATCCTGAGGATTGACGGTAATCTGAGTGTAGGGAACCAAGATATTGTTCTTGACCATCATTTGATAGACATCACGCTGGAAATCTCTTTTTACCTGGAAACGGTCAGAGGCATTGCAAGTGCACATGAAGCAATAGGAAACACCCGCATCATCAAAATTATCGATGCCTTTATACCAGGGTCCTTCGGTGATCTGAGGAATATGTTTTTTGATGTTTGGAAGATCTTTGGCAATGATTCCCTCAATTCTTTCAATATCTTCATTATAGGAAACATCCATGGAAACAATGATGAGATTAGGATGACGGGAAAGATTGACACAGGTATTGATGGAGGAATTAGTGATTGATTTTAGGTTTCCGCAGCCATCATTGAGCTTAACGGCTCTTAAGCCGATATCCTCAATTGTGCCTCTGAAACCATCAATGATGACCATATCGCCAACGCTGAAGAAATCATCGAAAACAATGAATAATCCGGAAATAATATCTGAGATGAGTGACTGACAGCCAAGACCGATAATTAAGGTAAGAACGCCAAGGCCGGCAACAATAGAGGTAACATCAATTCCCCAGACACCTAGGATGAAGGCAAAGCTTAGCAATACAACCAGGTATTTGACACAGGAACGGAGAATTGAACCGATTGTTTTGGCTTTTCGGCTTTTGTTGGAAAAGATTTTGATGATGGCTCCGGCAATGAAGATAATGCAGAAAGCAATCAGAATGATTATCAGGGTGCTGATTAATCGGACTCCGGCTGCATCCCAAAGCCAGGCAAACCCATTGGTGTAGGGAAGACCGTCACTGTCCATGCCAAAGAAAGCATCGGCAAAATCATCTCCGAATATCTGTCGGGAGAAGGCTAGAACCAGTAATTCAATGATGAAGACAAGAATTATCAGTGCGGCGAGAATGAGATTGAGTTTCTGTTTGAAGGAAGCTTTTTTGAATTGTTCGGCTTCCAGCTCTTTTTTGGTTTTTGCTTTCTTAACTGT
Organism: Bacilli bacterium; assembly: GCA_041670225.1. Classification (GTDB taxonomy): domain Bacteria; phylum Bacillota_I; class Bacilli_A; order RFN20; family CAG-288; genus Enterosoma. The sequence goes on from JBAXZU010000029.1 coordinate 12,824, forward strand.
CTTTTCAATATATTCGGGAATATCTTTTGAAAGATTAATTTTCTTTTCGGCTTTTTCCTGTTTTTCTTCTGGCATGGTATTTCTCCTTATTTTTCAATTACGGCTTCAGCTATGACTTTAGCGGGAATAGTGAAGCTGGTTTCATAAATAGTCTTATAGTAATCAACCTGATTGGTTGCAACAATCTTGGCTTGGTAGGAAGTCTGATAGTTTAGAGTGAGAGAGGAAGAATAATCCCCAGTCTTACTTACATCGGTCGTGTAGACTTCTTTTTCCTGAGTGGTAATTGTCAGCAAAGCACTTCTTGATCCTTTATTGGTGATAGTGAAAGAGTAATTCAGCTGATTGCCTTCAATCTGGAATTTCTGATTGGAAACACTGGGAAGGGTTCCGACAAAGGTATTTCCCAATAAAGTTCCTCCGAGAATGGCAGAAACGGAAAAGGTGGCAACTATGCCAACGGTAGAAGAAACTTTGGAAACTCGTTTGTTTTTGGCATAATCCGTAGGTCCCTTAGTGACATAATCAAAATTGGTTTTGGTTTCATCGCTTTGGGCAGTGTTATCAGTGCTGAGATCCTTGGTCTTGAGATTATCAGTTGAAAGATCATTAAGTTGATTAATATCCATATTATATATTTTAGCAAGTGTTAGCCCTAAGAGGAAGAATAAACCATATTTTGGTATTCTTTTGGCTGTTTTTTTCTTTTTCTGGACACCGGAAATACAGACTCAAAAAAAGGCTTTGTTTTTTTAAAGAAAATATGTGGATTTGGAGTGGAATTAATTGACGTTAATAGTAAAATATATTTAGTTTGGAAAGGGGAATGTATGGCAAATCAAATCAGCGTTTCAGTAACCTATAAGAATAACTACACGTATTTATTCTATTTATGTGATTCTTATTATCGTTATCTTACTAATCCTAATGAGCAAAATGCCTATTCCTTTATTAAAGAAATAGTTGTTTCAAATGATTCCGAAACAGATTACCGCAATTTGGAATTGCTTTTTTCAATTGACTCTGAGGTTGTCAGAGTTGATAAAATCCTCATTGATGAACTGCTTCCTAAGTCAAAAATCCAGATTACGAAATTTATTAAGGCTTATCTGGATGCTCTTCAGCTTTATAAGATTTCTGAGGCCATTCCCTGTCAGATGAGAGTTGATCTGTTGGCTGATAATGGATCAGCCGTTCTTTTTTCTGATGTTCTTTCTTTTATTATCAGCCCCATTGCAGATTCAGTTCAGAACTCTAAGAACGAAGAATTGTTTCCCTGTTATGTCACACCTAATTCTGATGAGGTCAGTCAGGTAGTTTCTAAGGCCAACATTTCTCTTAAAAAACTGCGACCAAATGAGCCAGCTTTCATTGGCTATCAGGCCAATGACATTGATTCAGTCAGAATGGAAATGATGGCCGTCTATAACGCCCTTAGTGAATCAGGAATCAATTACAGCAATCCTCCGGCTTTCTTTAATCAGTATAATCGTGTGCGCTTAGCTGATCAGGTTCTGAAGGAAAAGCGTGGAACTTGTCTGGATTTGGCTCTCCTTTATTGCTCGGTGCTGGAATCAGTCGGCCTCAACCCGATTTTAATACTTGTTGACAGACATGCTTTTGCCGGATGCTTCTTAGAGAAAGAATGCGGCTTTGAAAATATGCTATGTACTGATGCCAGCCGGGTTTATAATTCCTCAGTAGTCGGAAATATGAAAATCGAATTGGTTGAATGTACAGGGTTTCCTCAAAGCTCACAGATGAGTTTTTCTCAGTCTACTCAGACAGCCAGAAAGAATCTCGCTTTTTATAATGGTTCTTTCACCGCAATTGATATTCACACCGCCCATAAAGGAATTTACCGCCCAGTGCCTACTTTGCTGACTGATGAAAATGGTCATCAATCAGCGGATATTGCTTTTTCGGCGAATAATGAATTTCAGACTAAGAATATCGAAGGAAACGGAGTTGTCTTTGACGGAAAGACCACGGAAGATAAGTTCTCCTATTGGTCAAAGAAACTTCTTGATCTGACATTAAAAAACAAACTGATCAATTTCACTATAGGTGGATCGACCATTCAGGTTTTAGTTGATGATGTTTCGGTCTATCTTAAGCAGATATTGTCAGGAAACATCTTTATTTCACCTAACGGAATTAAGCCACTTAAGAACGAACTGGTTATTATGGATCAGCAAAT
>JBAXZU010000030.1:0-14655 GCA_041670225.1 Bacilli bacterium
TCCTTGTCATGAGGTTTCCTATGTTCCTTTTATTGATGAAGTATATTTTCTCGGAGGCGATAATCAGTCGGTTTTAGATAACCTTTCCACTTTCTCTTCCCATCTTGTCGGTATTAAACATATAACTGAGAATTCTACCTCAAAATCATTAGTCATCATCGATGAAGTCGGCGAAGGAACATCTCCGAAAGATGGTGAAGCCTTAGCAGTTGCACTCTTAAAATTCTTTGAGAACAGAACTTGCTACACGATTCTTACTTCCCATTTTGATGGACTGAAGTTCTATGCCGCCAAAGATGACAAAGCCATGACTGGTGCCATGGAATTCAACAATGATTCTTTGAAACCTACTTATAGGCTGCTTTTGCATACCACCGGAAAATCCTATGGCCTTCAGTTAGCTAAGAGTATTGGGCTTGATCCTAGTATTATCAAGGATGCCATGGAATTTGAAAAAAGCCAGGCTAATCAGGACGTCAATAGCCTGATGGAAAAGCTTACTGTTCAGGAAAGTGAAAATTCTAAGCTCCAACGTGAACTTATTAATAAGAAGAAGGATTTAGAACGGGCAATTGAAAAACGTGAGCTGGCTATTCGCTCATTGAATGAGGAAAAGAGTTCTATTCATCAGAAAGCTCAGGAAAAAGTTGAACGACTTGTTGACCAGAGACTAAAAGATATGGATGCCATTTGGAAAAATAAACAAGCCAGTGAAAGCTATGGTGAGTTTTCTAAGGCCAAAGGCGAACTGAATAAAATCAAAACCGATACTTCCAACCTTTTGGTGATTAATGAAAAAGCCAAAGTTCTGATTGATTTGAAAGTTGGTGATTTGGTTGATGATGAAGACTCTAGAAGAGCAACCGTCATTGAAATTAAGAAAAATGAAGTTATTCTTGATTTAGATGGGTTACGTTTCCGCCGCCCAATAGCTGGACTTAAGAGAGGACATCTTCGTGCCAGCGACATTAAGAAGAAGGAAAAGAAGAATGATGATATTGTCAGTATTGATTTAGCCCCTTCCAAAGGACTGGAACTGAATATTATTGGACAGCGTGTGGATGAAGCTATGCGTAATGTCGTTTCCTTTATTGATGGTGCAAAGATTCGCAAACTCGGCTATATTCGAATTGTCCATGGAATGGGATCTTTTGCCCTGAAGAATGCTGTCTGGAAATATCTTCAGAATCATCCTGGTCTGGTTAAAGACTATCGCCTTGGAGTTCAGGGTGAAGGAGGAATGGGTGCGACTATCATCCATCTTTAATCATGAGTTATCAGGATTATCCTATTCTTAAGCAAAAAATTTCACTTCTTCCTGATAGGCCAGGCTCCTATCAGATGAAAGATGAAAACGGGACTATCATTTATGTTGGAAAAGCTAAATCGCTGATTAAGCGTGTTAAACAGTATTTTACCAGGCCTCAGACTGGCAAGGTTTTTCGTATGGTTCTGGAAATCCGTGATTTTGATATCATTGAGACTCAGACTGAAAAAGAAGCTTTGCTTTTAGAAATATCCTTAATTCATAAATATCGTCCAAAATACAATATCATGCTGATGGATGGCCGAATGTATCCATTTATTGCCTTAAAGAAAAAGGGAGATCCTTTTTTGAAAATCAGCCGTACCGATAAGGAAAAGGGATATTACTATTTTGGACCTTTTCCGAATTCTGGACAGGCTTTTAAAATGATTGATCTTCTGAACCGGATTTATCCTTTGCGAAAGTGTAAAAATATTCCCGCTAAACCTTGTCTTTACTATCATCTTGGCCAATGCCTTGCCCCTTGTATCAATCGGGTCGATGAAAAGGATTATCAGAATATTGTCAATGATATAACCAAATTCCTCAATGGTGATAACTCTCAGCTTCTTTCATCACTTCGTGAAAGGATGAAGAAGGCCAGTAATGAAATGGAATTCGAAAAGGCAGCTGAATACCGGAACCAGATGGATGCCGTAAAAAATACGACTTCTTCTCAAAAGATTATCTTCTCTGATCATATTGACAGAGATGTTGTTGGTTATTCCGTACGTGAAGGCTATATTTGCGTCGTTTTCCTAATGTATAGAAAAGGTGTTTTATTAGGGAAACGTGAATTTATCGAAGAATTGGAAGATGACATCACTGAAACAATTGAGTCTATTTCAATGATGTTCTATGAAAAACAGACAACATTTCCTAAAGAGATTATTCTTCCGGATAAGGAATTATCACAAATTCTTATGGAAGCCTTGGAAATCAAATGTGTTTCACCTTCCCGAGGAAAAAAGCGGGATATCTTATCTGTCGCCTTAGCTAACGCAAAACAGATGCTGGACCAGCATTTCCAGACTGCCCGTTTGGAAGATGATGTCCTTTCTTTATTGGAAGAACTTAAAATTAAGCTGAATCTCAAAAAGACTCCTCTCGATATTGAACTATACGATAATTCCCATACCACCGGTTATGACTGTGTCGGGGCAATGGTTAAGTACATCAATGGTGAGAAAGCCCCGGAATTATATCGAAAATATAAGATCAATCAGCCAAATAAAGAAGATGACTTGGCATCGATGCGGGAAGTTCTCACCCGCCGATTTAATCGACTTCGCAATGAGAACCAAAAATTCCCGGATTTAATAATTCTTGATGGCGGCTTTAATCAGTGTCAGGTTGGTTTGGAAGTTAAGGAAAGTCTAGGAATTGCTATTCCTTTAGCGGGCTTATTAAAGAACGACAAGCATGAAACAGACACACTGGTTAATGCTGATACTGGTGAAGAGATTCCTTTGGAAAGGAATTCACCACTATTCTTCCTTTTGATGAGAATGCAGGATGAAGTTCATCGTTTTGCCATTACCTATCATCGTGGAAAAAGAAGCAAGGCTGTCTTTAAGACAATCTATGATGATCTGGCTGGTGTCGGAACTAAACGTAAGAATAAATTGCTGGAACTTTATCCAACAATCGATTCACTTCAGGGCATTTCTATCTCCGAACTTCTGCAGATTGTTCCTGAGAAGACAGCTCAGGCAATAATCGAAAAACGTGATTCCTATCTTTCGGAAATGAAAGAAATCGAAGAACACAGTAAAATAAAGAAGGTAAATGAAAATGAATAATTCACAGCTGAAAAAGGAAAATTACATTCCCTTGATTGTCCTTATAGCTTCGGCAGTAGCTATGCTTCTGCTTCTTTTGATCCCCCATTCTCAATATTCGCTTCTTTCCGAAATGCAAGCCTTAGGAGACAAAGAGAATATGCCATTAGTCTCCATGGGAACTATTACAATTCTGGTAATTGTGATTCTAGGGGCTTTGCTGGTTTTGGGAACAGTATCTTTTTTCACTCTTCAAATATATTTTCTGAGGATGGAAGTGATTTTCCTAATAGCGTTTTTCCTCATTGAACTTATCTGTGAGCTGATGTATTGCGGAATTGGTATTTATTCGTTGAGTGTTACAAATAACTTTTTTTCTTACTGGAATTTGGTTCCGGTAATATTGAATATTTTGTCTTTTGTCGGTTTTGTGATAGTCTCCAAGAAATATATTCTTAATCCTTTTAAAAGAAAAATGGCCGAGATGTCTTCTTTGGAAGAAGAAAAGACAGCCATTGAACATGAAAAATACCATAAGGAAGTAGCTGGACTTAATAAAAGCCAAATGAAGAATTATCTGCGAGAGAAGCTTGAAAATAAAGAAATTTCTCCTGATGAATATTCAGCTCTGATTGAAGAACTCGAGAAAAAGAGTTAATTAAGCTTTTTTTGAATATCAGCAATTAGCTGTTCTGTTCTTTTGACTGCCCCAACTTCATTGAGATGATAGTCTTCATCATAGAACATGGTTCCATCCATGAGATAATCGGATACATCCGAAATTACTGGGTATCCATATTTTTCTAGTCCTAAGCTGAGGTTGGTGGCATATCTATCCCAAACCAGATCATCAAAATCAACTTTTTCCATAGCTGCATAATTCATTGGTGCATAACTAACCAAGACTTTCCCGCCTTTATTTTTAATTGCATCATATTTCTGAGCTAATCTTGCTAGAGAGGTTTCATTGATATATTCCGGTTTGTACGTGTATTTGTCCGAACTGAACCTTTTGCTTTCATTGGTGAATGGTCGGGAAATTGAAATATCACCATAGGAATTATAGGTTGTCAGATGGCTCTCATAAGTCACTGAGGGTAATTCCGACCGTGATTTTGCATATTCTCCAAACACTGAAAAAGGCTTGCCAATGGAACTCATATCGCATAAGGAAAGCAAATCGTAATTTCCTTCGCACATAATGAACATACGGATTTCGGCATTAATGTCATCCATATTCTGATAAGGACTTCCTTCTTCAGGCGCATGAATAAATACATCTCCTTCGGAAATGTATTTAGTAATGCAGTCAAATTGGAAACCTGCATTGGTTCCACCGATGACGCCCATGTTAAGGTTAACGTATTCATTGCCAAATGTATCATTCACCAATTGGGAATTCAGGCCGTATGACATTGAACAGCCAGCGAAGAATAATAGTTTCTTCTTGTCTTGATTGAGAATCAAATGATCCATATTTTCGGCAAATTGGCAGTTATCATTATCGGCCTGATATTTTGGAAAAGATGCTGCATTTAAATGCCATTTTTTGATTGGCGATGAAAAACAATTGTCGCCAATTGTCATGAGGTTGTCGCTAAAAATTATCTCATTAAATGAGCAATTGACAAAGGTTGGGGCAGTAAGCTTGGTGATTGAATGTGGAATTACTAATGTGTCATAATTCAAATTTGAAAAGCAAGAATTTCCGACAAAAACGACTTTTCTGTTTTCAATTTTTGAAGGAAGTACTAGTTTTTCACCAGTTGCTGCACCAGTGAATTTATTCAGTGTTACCTCATTGTTTAAAATCGAATACTGGAAGTCACTGGCAGTCAGTTGTTTTTCCCATTGGGCAAAGAGCAAAACGAATTTGTAATTAGGTAAAGTGATTCGGCTTCCTAAACCAATTGACAGACCGCTTCCGTCTTCTTTTGTGTTCCAATTGGTAAGGGTATAGCCATCTCGGTAGATGGTATTTATGCCGATTTCAGTATTGGGTCGGCTATGATAAGAAAGATTTGGCCATTTAATAAAATATTCATCGGTTCTGTCTTCATCATAGAAAGATCCGCCATTCAAAGAATACATAATAGTGCAATCAGCGATTTTAGCTGTGAATTCCACTCTCTGGGGAAAGCGGATGTCTTTTAAAAGAATTGTGGTGGATTTTGGTGTAGTGGTGGCAATAGAAAAATTTTGGTATGAACAGGAAGAGAAGGCATATCCACTATCAAAAGAAAGGTCAACTGAAACATTGTCTCCTTTTTTGACATCAAACACATTTTTGTTTACTGAAAAATTATTGCCATCAACAATGGTGATTTTGATACTCTCATCCAGACTTGATGTGGCAGAACCGGTGCAAGAGGATAGCAAGACTATCGAGAGCAATAATGGTAAGGCTAATTTAATATTTCTGTATTTTTGCTGCATAATGACCCCAGTAATAGTTATTCAGATATTTACTGAAAGAAGAAGTCGGAACGTAAACATAACAGGTAGGACAATTTTCTAAGAGGTTGAATCCGACACCGAGGGATTCAGGATCGGTCTGTGTCAGGTATATTCCTTGGATATTTGTGCTTCCTGAGAAGGAATAATCCGCAAGTGTCTTAATGTTTTTCTGAATGGTTAGCTTTCTCAGTGAAAGGTTGTTCTGGAAAACAGAAGCATCAAAACCGGTTATGGGCAGGCTATTGTAACTGGTGGGAACAATTATTTCTGATTCAGTTCTACCTTTGTTGCTTAGACTGGTTATTCTTACTGAATCGGTGGATGTTTCATATTCGAAGCAATCCAAATCGGAATTATCGCCATCTGTATCAACTGGAGTTATAGGAACCTCAGGCATTTCCGGTACAGTAATTAGAGTATTTGGTGTAGTTATGGAAAACTGATTCTTGATATCACTTGCTAAAAGATTGGTTCTGAAAGTCATTCCTGCTTCATTGAGATGAACATTGGCATCAAAAAACCAGCCAGGATTCATTATGTAGTTAAAAGGTGAAGAAATAATTGGGAAATCCAGTTTTTCATCCAAGGCATCCGAAAAATTATTAATATCAGTAAAGAAGTTATCTAGCTTAATAGAGAGAAAATTCATTGGAGCAAAGGAGTAGTACATTTTGGCTCCCTTGGCTGAAATATCCTGGTAGAAAGTGTTGACATAGCTGATGAAGCTATCGGTTAAGAGGTCAGTTGAGAAAGAGAGCATGGTATTGCTGTCATAAAGGTTTTCCATTGTATTATAGGCTCTAGGCGAATTCTTAAAGTCACAATTATCATCAAATGAGGCCTGGGAATAGGTTGTTCCTGATTGGGCCTTGTTTCCGGAAACGAAGTATTCGTACTTTTCTCCGATATAAGTATTCATAGAACCAATCTGGGACTGGAGGCAAGAGTTATCCAAAGTTGAAAGGAGGGAAAGATCACTATCTAATGCATACCAGACTTCTTTGCTGGAATAATAAAGTGACATAGCCTGGGAAATTAATTCCGGAGTGAAAATGACAATATCATCTTTCTTTATCTGGTTTTTTACTGTATCCAGCATAAATTTTGTTCCTAAGGAAATATATAAGCCGTAGTTACAGACGGAATAGTCAAGACCATCTGCCCGTAACTGTTTTTCTAAGAGTGCGGAATCCACACCGAAAGCGACATTTGAATTGCCGACAATGACAATTTTTTTGCCTTGACAGTCTTTGACTTTGTGATACATATGAGCAAATTCGCCATAATAGGTTTCATCAAACTGGCTGGGAATAGTATAAAGAAGCGTAATTTGAGAAGCAGGAATGGCAAGGATGGCTACAATGCTTAATGAGATAGTTAATATTTTTGTTATTTTTTTCATAATTACCCCTAGAATTGGAAATATGCAAAGGAACTACTGGCATCTGTTCCTAAAAGGAAGAGCCAACAGACAGCGATAGCAATTATTCCAAAAGCAAAGACGGAAACATTTGAGGCAAAGAAGGAAGTCTTTTCTTGACTGCTTAGTTTTGAAAAATCAGATGGAAGAGAGAATTTCTTATCATAGGCAAAGTGATAAAGTAAGGCCATAGCTGTAAGGCAGGCAACCAGCTGAACGATATTTTCTACAGTCAGTCCTAATTGTATGAAGGCATTTGAGAAAAAACTCCCACCAAAGCCAGTAAACAATCTAGTATATCCTAGAATTGCCATATTCATATCAGTTGAGCGGAAAAGTATAGCTGAGAAAGAATAAATAAGGAACATCACTAAGGAACGGATCATACGGATATGTGGCTTTTCCAAATCGATATTATGCTGAGAACAGAAGGCGGTAAAAGGTTTATGAAGAAGCGATTCAATCGTGATGAAGAAAGCAGCATAGGCTCCCCATAAAACATAAGTCCAGGAGGCACCATGCCATAAGCCACAAAGAAGGAAGACAATCCAAAGATTAAAGATTTTTCTAACTTTCCCTTTTCGGTTTCCACCTAACGGAATATATAGATAATCTTTAAACCAGAGATTGAGGGTGATATGCCATCGGCGGAAGAATTCCGAATAAGTCTGGGATTGGAAAGGACGATCAAAATTGCATGAAAGTTTCACGCCCATGATTCGGGCTGAACCAATGGCTATTTCGCTGTATCCAGAAAAATCAAAGTAAATCTCTAAAAGGAAAAGACCAGAAGCAATAAAGACCGCTAATGAATTGCTAGATGCTAAGTTATAGTAAACATTATTAACAAAAATTCCGCAAAAGTCGGCAATAACAACTTTTCTAAAGAAACCTGATAACAATATCTTTGAACCAGCAAGAATGTTATCGTATGAAGCTTTATGTTCTGCTCTTAACTGGGGAATAAGATTGTCCGGTCTTTCAATCGGTCCAGCAACTAGCTGGGGGAAATAAGAAACAAAGAGAGCATAATAACCTAAATGCTTTTCGGCTGATATTTTTCCTCGATAAACATCAATTGAATAGGATAAGGTTTGGAAAGTATAAAAGGAAATACCGACAGGAAGAATTAGGTCAAGGGCAAAGGTATCCAAATTGAGGCTGAATAAATTGAGAAAATCTATTACACTTTGAGAAAGGAAATTGAAGTATTTGAAGAAGACAAGGACTCCTAAACAGATAATCAAGGTTAATATCAAATAGAGTTTTTTCAGTTTCTTGCTATCTGTCTTTTCAATTAGAATTGCTGAAAGGTAGGAAACCAGGGTTGTACCCATAATTAAAAAAATCAGCCAAGGATTCCAGCTCATGTAGAAGTAATAGCTAGCAAAAAGCAGCCAAGCCCGGCGGAAACAGTTGGGAATCAGATAATATACGATGATTACTATTGGTAAGAAGATGAGAAATTGCCAGGAATTGAAGCTCATTTAGATTTTTGCCTTCCGTAAATATCCTACTAGATTGACAATCAGGTAAATGATAGCAATAATTGCTATTTCATTTAAAGGAGTTTTCAGCATTAGGGCGTAGATGGTTGTTCCCGAGAAGAAGGCTAAAGAAATCAAAGGAAAAACAACTCCGGTACTGTTTTTTCGGAGCTCAAAAAAAGAAAAGCCTAAGCCGATGAGATAAAGAACAAAAAGAATTGTTGAGCTGAAAATAACGCTATCCTGCATTTAAAGAATTTCCTTGACTCTATTTTTATCTATTTTGCCATTGGAAGTCAATGGAAGTTGCTTAGCAAAAGCAAAAACACCAGGAATTTCATTCTTGAAGAGTTTGTCAGACAGATCAGCTTTGATTTTTTCTGCTGATATATCAAATCCTTCAGCTAAAACTATCAGGCAGGCTGGGATTTCACCATAATAATCATCTTTCTTTCCGACAACTGCCACATTATCAACATAATCCAGAGAAAGAATGGCTTCCTCGATTTTCTTTGGAGAAAGATTTTCACCGCCTTTGACGATGAGATCTTTCTTTCTGCCACATAAATGAAGAAGCTTCTTTTCATCAAAGTAAGCTAAATCACCAGTATGAAGATAACCATTAGCATCCAAAATATGTTCGGTGGATTTTTCGTCCTCATAGTATTTCATCATTAAGGTAGGGCATTTAACCAGAATCTGGCCAATTTGTCCTTTTTGAACTTCATTGTGGTCCTCATCTACCAGTATCACTTCATTTTCTTTGAATACTCTGCCGATGGTTGTTTGTCTTTCTTCTTTTGACATATCTAATCTTCCGGAAGATATTCCTAAACACTCAGTCATTCCATAAACAGGGATGAGGGTCAATCCTAATATCTTTTCGATTTCATCAATTTGATTAGGGGAAGAAGGGCCGCCTCCAATCATACCGATTCGTAATGATGAAAGATCAGCATGAATTTCTTTTTGCTTTTTGACAACTGATAAATAGAGGGTTGGAACACCATCTATTCTGGTAATTCGGTATTTTTCAATTGAGTGAAGAATAAAGCAGCATTCTTTATAACGGGGATAATAAAGAGAATGATGCGTGATTAAAGCCGAGATGATTAAAAACAGACCAAATATATGGTATAACGGCAAAAGCTGAATGCCAATGTCGTTTTCCTGATAAAGATCAATGCTTGCTGAAAGTCTAGAAGCCCAGATAAGATTATTCTGTGAGAGAAGGACAGGCTTTTTGAGTCCGGTTGAACCGGTAGTAAAGATAACAATGGCTGGATCTTTAATATCCTTTTCCTGAACATATGATTCAAAATAAATTTTATCAGTCTCATCATCAGATAGCGAAAAAGAAAACTTAGTCCCTTGTTTGTCAATTAAGGTGTAAGGATTCCAGGGAGTTTCTTTATTTTCTTGCAGCAAACAAAAATCCGGAGTCACCTTTACCGATGATAATTTTAAGGAGTCCTCAATAGAATCATGGCTATCGGTCAAAAAAACAATAGCACCTAAGTATTGCAAAGAAAAAAATAAAATAGTCGAAGGAAGGGAGCGTTCAGGTCTGAAAACGACAACACTTCCTTTTTTTATTCCTTTTTTCAAGAGCATTCCGCTTACTTTTTCTGTTTTATCAAGAAAACCCTGGGATGTGAAACTTTTTTCGTCATCAAATAAAAATTCTTTTTCCGGTTGCCATTGAGCAAAGAGTTCGACAAGATGATGAAGATTTTTGTTATTTATATTCATAAAAGGGGTTAAATTAATAGAATATCAAAAATAAATTAAAATTCATTTTAACTACCTAGACTTGCTTTTTTTATCGTAAGTTTACAAGTTCGATTTTAATTTTTTAAAAAATATAAATTAAATCTAAAATATCTTGAAAAAACATTGGCAATAAACTATAATTTTTAAGCCTATGAAAGGCGTTCGGGACATAGCGCAGTTTGGTAGCGCACTTCCTTGGGGTGGAAGGGGTCATGAGTTCAAATCTCATTGTTCCGACCAGTTTAAAAATTTGCCCTTAACTAAGGGCTTTTTTTATTTCCTGATACATTTTTTGATACACTTGAGTAAAACCCCACGTAAAAGGACATATGATTATCTTCCTTTCTTTTAACCTTTAATTTATATGAATTCTTAGGCGGTAGATAAATGGCTGTAGATAAATAATTGGTTGAAATGGTTTTATGGTATTATTTCATTTTAAAAAAATACGTCATAATCAATACCGAAAACCAAAGAAATAAATCAACCTGATTTTCAATAAAAGTTTAACTAATGTTCATTTAAATATATATTTAATATTTATGTTCTAAAATAATATCATGGTTGAAAAAAATAAAAATACCATTATAATTGATGAGTAAACGGACAACATACATGATAATTAAAGTAGCAATTATTGAAGATGATAGCGTCGCCTATGAAAACCTCAAATCCAATCTTGTTCGCTATGGCAAAGAAAACAATCGGGAAATAATTATTAAATATTTTCCTGATGGGTTGAAATTCCTTAGTGATTACAAACCGGATTATGACCTGGTTTTTCTTGATATCAATCTTCCTTTTATGGATGGAATGACTGTGGCTAAAAAGATGCGTTCGTATGATCCAAAAGTTGGATTGATTTTTGTCACAGATTTAGCCCAGTTTGCTATTAAAGGATATGAGGTTGATGCCTATGACTTTATTGTTAAACCAGTTGTCTATGATCATCTGGCTCATAAACTCTCTCGCTTCTGTGAGGGATTAGAGAAACTTAATTCTGAACCTCGAATCACTTTGAAAATTGATGATGGGTTCATTGCTCTGACTGCTTCCTCAATCAAATTTGTTGAAATTCTTGATCACCGTCTCTATTACCATACTGATAAAGGCGTCTTTAATGCCTATGGCTCTCTGAGTGATATTGAGAAAATCCTTCCGGCTGATGCTTTTGTCAGATGTAATCATTGTTATTTGGTTAATTTGAAGTTTGTAACCGGAATTGACAAGTTTGAAGCATCTATCGGAGAAGATAAACTTCAGATTTCCCATCCTAAGAAAAAAGCTTTCCTTGATGCTTTTACTAATTATCTGGGAACTCATAGCTAAGCCGTTAACTGGATGTATTAATAAAACTTAACCTTACAGTGGCAAAACTGTAAGGTTTTTTATTACTTTCCTTAAAAAATAGGGGATAGGGTTGTCGTTTGGCTTGAAATAATGGAGGAATTAGGTGAAACTGAATTTTAAAAATAGGTCCAAAATCACTTTACAAGCCCCTAAAAGTTAAAGTTACGCAATCAAAAATAAAATTTAAGCGGTTTCAAAACAAAGAAAGCCCTTTTATAATAAAATTTTTTCAGTTGGGAGAGAAACGTTTGTGGATAGGTTTCCCTCCAACAAAACTTCGTTTTTAGTCTTTTGCTATTTTTGAAAAGCTTTTTCAAAAGAAAGGAAAATTGTATGACAAAAAGCAAAAAAAGCAGATTCCTAGCTGTTGCCGGTGTGTTGGGCTTTGGACTTTTCGGAATTCAGACTGGCACTTCTGTTGCCGGTATGACTGGTATCACTCCTATTAAGTTGAGTGCCGAAAATGCCAAGAAGGCTTTCTATTCTGATTATGGAACAGAAGCAGATTGCCTTGCCAATGGTGTTGAAGTTACTAAAGAAATCGCCAATGAAGGTATGGTTCTTCTCAAGAATGATGGAACCCTTCCTCTTGATGGTGTAAAGAACATTACTATTTTTGGTAAGAATTCTGTCAAGCCTTGTATTGGTGGTGGCGGTTCTGGCGGTTCTAAGGGTGTTATGGACACAATTGATGTCTATGAATCTCTTACTGATGCCGGCTATAATTGCAATCCTAAGATGAAGGCTTTCTATGAAGATGCAACTAGATCTGGTACCGGAAGACATACTGGTGGCGGATTCGGTGCTCCTATCGATGTTGGTGAAACACGTCTTTCCAGCTATGATTCAGCCACTAAGGCTACCTTTGCTGGTTATAGTGATGCTGCTGTTATCTTCATCACCAGAACTGGTGCCGAAGGTGCTGATGAACCTTTATATGAAGTTGTTGATGATTCCCAGGGATCTGAAGGATTTGCTAAAGATGTTACTGGTACTGAAAATTATCCTAAGGATGCCCATTACCTCGAACTTTCCCACAATGAAAAGGATATGATTAATCTTGTTGAGACCAGTGGTTTCAAAAAGATTATCCTTGTTGCCAACTCCTGCAATGCCATGGAATTAGATTCTCTTGTAAAGGATACCAAGATTAATGGTATCATTTGGACTAATGGTCCGGGTGGAACTGGTTTCTCTGCACTTGGAAAGATTATGAATGGCGAAGTCAATCCTTCTGGAAAGACTGTTGATGCTTTTGCTAAGGATTTCACCAAGGATCCTGCCTTCCAGAATATTTCAACCAATGCTCAGACTCAGGCTGATCATAAGGAAAACTATACTTTAGCTCCTGCTGACACTGCCACTGATGCTCAGAAGAAGATGTTTGAAGGTGCCACTATTAATAAGTTCACTGAATATGAAGAAGGCATCTATATTGGTTACAAGTATTATGAAACCAAGGGCGAAGTCGAAGGTGAAGAATGGTATAATGATAATGTTGTTTTCCCATTCGGCTATGGTTTAAGCTACACTTCCTTCAGCAAGAACATTTCTGCCATTAGAATCGATGGAGTGTCAAATACTAATTCTAGTATTGCCATTACTTCTGCTTCTAAGAAAGTTGAAATTGATGTTACCGTTAAGAATACTGGTGAAGTTGCCGGTAAAGAAGTTGTTCAGATCTATGGAAATCCTGAATATATTGAAGGCGGAATTGAAAAAGCTTCTGCCAACTTATTAGCCTTTGGAAAGAGTAAGCTTCTTGCTCCTGGTGAATCTGAAACTGTCACCGTTTCCTACAATGTCCAGGATATGGGTTCTTATGATTACAATGATGCCAACAAAAATGGCCATATGGGTTATGAACTTGAAGGAACAACCGTTGTTACTTTAAAGGATGATTCCCATAAGGTTGCTGTCGGTGAACACAACACTATCAATTTCACTACTGCTAGTGTTATTGATTATGACACTGATGGAAATACTTCCAATAAGGTTGTTAACCAGTTCTCTGCCAAGGTTTCTAAACCTGATGGCACTGCTTCCACTATTGATAATCCATATCGTTCACTTCCTATTGAGTCTGATGGTCTCGATTTCACTTCAATGACAAGAAAAGCCGTTGGTGGAGAGAGAATGATTCTTCCTTCAGCTCCAGCTGGCGTTGCTACAACTATTGGAACCAATTCTGTTTTGGCTGTTAAATTATCCCAGACTGCTACTGACTTCTCCTGCCAGTATATGACTGCTGAAAATTCCGAAGGCACTGCTGATGTTAGCGGATATCTGACTGTTGAACATGCCGCTGGCACTGTTTTAGCCAATCAGAGAATGACTAAGGAAACTATTAAGACCAAGTTAGGTACCACTTATACTCAGAGAGCTGAAGGCAGCGAATATGCTGACACTACACTCTTTGGTAAGATTGATGGTGCTACTTCTGTTGATGATGCTTCTATTGAAGCTGCTGTCAATAATATGAGCTATCATGAAATGGTTGACAACCTTAACAGCTTTGGCTGGAAGAATGGTGGAGCTCCTTCAATTGGTAAACCTCAGGGAATTGATATTGATGGACCTTCCGCTGTTTACAAGGTTGACTATCCTGTTGCCACTACCTTAGCTGCTACTTTCAATGTTGAACTTGCCAGAAAGATGGGCGAGTCTCTTGGAAATGAATGCTTATGGGCTGGAATCAGTGGTTGGTATGGACCTGCCATGGATACTCATAGATCTCCATTCTCCGGACGTAACTTCGAATACTATTCTGAAGATGGTCTCTTAGGCGGTAAGATTGCTGCTGCTCAGGTTTCTGGCGCTAAGACTAAGGGTGTCTTTGCTTATATGAAGCATATGGCCCTCAATGATCAGGAAACTCAGCGTAGTGGTAATAAGACCTTCGTTTCTGAACAGGCCTTAAGAGAAATCTACCTTAAGCCTTTCAGACTCTGCGTTGAAGAAGGCGGTTGCCAGGGTGTTATGGGCGGTATGAATGCCATTGGCTTCATTGCCAACTATGATAACTATGCCGAAATGACCAATGTTCTCCGTGGCGAATGGGGATTCGATGGTTATGTTGAA
>JBAXZU010000031.1:0-14458 GCA_041670225.1 Bacilli bacterium
AAGCATGGCAATAGCAACTAAGCCTAAAGAACTTTTATAAATTTTTTTCATAGTTAATTTCTCCTTTCACGAGAATGAGTAAATTATAAATATGAAGAGAAAAAAAGTTAACAATCTTTAGGAAAATAAAAAACGAAAAAAATAAGCTTTAGTATAAAAAAGTTCGAATAATGGTAAATCTTTTCTTAAAAAAGTCCGAGAAACCTTAAAAATTCCTTAAAAAGTACAAAATGTGTAAATTGAAAGAAAGCGATTACAAAGTTTAGTTAATTAAATTGTTTCACTGATATAAAACACTAAAAACCTTGAGTACAATAAATGAATTTTCTATGTAAAATCAAATATTTATAGATTTAAATGATAATTTTTTAAAAAATGTAAGCGATTTCCTAAACTACTATTCCACGGATTTAAGTGACTCAACCATTTTAATTTTCTTAATTCGTAGGCAAAGAATAATATTAACTAATAAAGCAGTCACAACACTGATACCAAAAGCAATGATATATGAAGTTATATTAATATGGTAAAGGAAAGTTAATAAGGTGGTCTTATTGATTGATAAAACCAGATAACACATTGGGAAGCCTAAGAAAAGACCAATAAAAGAACCAACCAGAGTGTCAATGATGATTTCAGTTATGATGGTTTTTGAGATTTCTTTGAAGTTGAATCCTAAGACTTTCATCGTGGCAATGACCCTAGCTCTCTCACTGATATTGAGACTTGTCAGATTATAGATAACAACTATTGATAAAAGGATAGCGAAAATTTTGACGACATTGGTCATGGTAGTGATAGAACTTAGCAGGTCATTGGCATAGCTAAACATTTCATCCTGTGACCTGACTGATGAGAAATTGTAGTTTTCTTTCAGGTAAGATGAAGTAGATTCAATCGTTGAATGATCTTTGACAGTTATCCAATAAGCCGAAGGTGATAAGGAAAGACTGGAATATTTTGACTGGCTGACGAAAACACCGAAGAGAAGGGAAGTTTCAAAGATATGTTCGACTTTTTCTTCATACTGCTCATTATTGATTGAAAGGGTGACTATATCGCCTTCTGATAAATGAAGAGCTTCAGCTGTCGTCTGATCTATTGTCAGACCGGTATTTGAGTAGGCGACATTGAAACAGGAAGAATCATCTTCAAGCATGGTAATATATGTATCCTTAAGATAATCGCTAGTGGAAATTGATACGGGATAATTGATGACTTTTTCTACTCGCTGAACATTGTCTAAACCGGTAAGTTCTAAATACTCAGCTTCTTTATAGGAAGATAAACTGACAGTGATGTCAACATTTTCCTGAACAGAATAAGATTGGCTGACACCATAATTAAGAGTATCCATGATTCCAAATCCACAAACTAAAAGTGCAGTACATCCCAAAGTTCCTAGAATAACCATGACTGTTTTGACTTTATCTTTGAATATGTTACGGAAGGCCATTTTTATCGGAATTGAAATATGGGAGGTGATTTTTCCAGGCTTGGATTTAGCAGCCTGGTGCTTAGGTGCCTTGGCTCTTAAAGTATCTACTGGCTTTTCACTGATGACTGAATGAGAAACCAGGAAACTGACCAGAGAGGCTAATAATAATAAGGAAAGGGTGATGATAATTGAAATGACATGGAAGAATTTGGGTGTGGATGAGGGAATATCCCAGAGAAGATTGTATTTAATTTCCATAACATTAGGCAGCAGCAAAGGACCAATAAAGAAGCCTAAGACTCCTCCAATAAAACAAAGAAGGAATCCATAGGAAATATAATGGAAGTAAATCTTGCCTTTCTTGACGCCAACGGCTTTTAAACATCCAATCTGGGTTCTTTCCTTCATAATCATCTGGGAAAGAGTGGTTAAGATAACTAATACGGAAACCAAAAAGAAAATAACTGGGAAAACATAAGTCAGCTTCATAGCCTGATCAACATCCTGTGAAACAGCTAATGATGGTGCTAGATTACTGCTCTGAGTTGAAATAATGACCGTGACATCACTAAATTCGTTTTTAATTTTGTCCTTAATGTTTTCATTCAGAATTTCTAAGTCAGTTCCCACGGCTCCAGTGACAAGAATTTGATTCTTGGCTGAACTGAAGAAGTCTGAAAGAATCTGGTCCACGTTGGTATATTTTCCTCCGCCGGTGATGTGAGATAACTGAAGAATGGTATTGATAGTGGTAACATCATAATTTTCTTCCAATACTTTCATAAAAGCTTTTTGGATGGTTTTGGGATTGGTAACTGCCACTGAAGAAGAAAAGTCAGAGGACTGGATTCCCTCGGGATGATACATAGTTCCTGTGACCTGACAGGAAACATCAATATCGTCCTGGGAAAAGACGTCAGTTTTATCCTGAAGAACATTCTTTGAAAGAATATAGAGGAGTGATTCCATGGCTTCATTCTTGAAATAATTTTTGAAAGTCATGTTTAGGTAATCATTCGGAAAGATTGAATGTGAATTCGAGAAACTGTTCATAATCAGGAAACCGGACGTTCCGTTAATAATTTTTGGCTGTGACAAGGTATTGTCCTCATCCTCAATTATTAAGTTGGCAGACTTGGTGGAAATAGGTGTATTGAAAGGGAGATATGTTCTTTCCTCAGCCGTTTCTACTCCAGTAACTTCCATGATCTTATCCGATGATAAATCGCCATTGCCGGTAGTAGTTATATAGATGTCGGCAAAATTTGTTTCTGAATAAAGATCACTGACTCTTGATTGAAAATTCAGGGCGTTAGATGTTAATCCACTGAAAAGACAGACAGCTAAAAATGAAATTGCAATAATTGATAAAAACTGTTTCCAATTTTCTTTTGCTGAGCGAAGAAGCTTCTTAATCAGAAGGAAGCTGATAGAAGTTTTCTTCTTTACCATGAAACGTCCTCGAGATTCTCTAATCTAGGCTGAGTTATATTTTCAATGATCTTTCCATCAGAAATCCGGATGACTCTGGTTCCGAGTTTGGCTAAAGCCTGATTATGGGTGACAATGATGACAGTCGAATTCATTTTGGTGGAAAGAGAGTAAAGAAGTTTGATGATGCTTTTTCCAGTCTTACTGTCTAAAGCACCAGTGGGTTCATCACAGAGGAGAAGCTTAGGATTTTTGACAACTGCTCTTGCAATAGAGACACGCTGCTGTTCGCCGCCGGAGAGCTGGCTAGGAAAATTGAATTTTCTCTTTTCAAGGCCGACATCTTTTAAGATTGTATCAGCATCAAGAGGATTACGGACAATTGAGGAAGCAATCTCGACATTTTCTAAAGCTGTAAGATTACTGATCAGATTATAAAACTGAAAGACGAAGCCGATATCATCTCTTCTGAAATCGCCTAAGGTTTTTTCGTTATATCCAGACACATTTCTTCCATCGATAATGTACTCACCTTTTGTTGGTGTGTCCATACCTCCCAGGATGTTAAGAAGAGTGGATTTTCCGGCACCGGAGGCTCCTAAAATGATGACAAATTCACCTTTGTCAATAGAAAATGAGACATCATCTAATGCTTTGACTTCCAATTCGTCTTTTCCGTAAATTTTGGAAATGTTTTTTATTTCTAAGTATGCCATTTTTCACCATTATCTTTTTTAAAAATATGGTTATATTATAAATACTTATCAGTAAGTTTGCTATACCAATTTATAGTTTTGCTTAGTCAAAAGAAATGGTAAAGGAGGTTCCCTGTCCATATGTGCTTTTAAGGGTTATCCGATATCCATATGTCTCGCAGATATGTTTGACAATAGCTAAGCCTAGTCCGCTTCCTTCAATATTGCTTTCATGACGTGAATTATCAACTCGGTAGAATCTTTCGAAGACTCTATTCTGGTTTTCAGTCTTGATTCCAATTCCGTTATCACTGACAATAATATTTTTGCCTTCGGACACGATACGGATGTTTCCGTCTGGACGGTTATATTTGATGGCATTATCAATCAGATTGGTAAAGAGACTTTTAATATCTTCTTTATCGGAATGAATATTCAAGTCGGAAAGTTCAGTGACAATACTGATATTATTTCTGGCTGCCTGAGGCTTTAGATTACTGACAATACTGGTGATTTCATCTTTAAGATTAATTGTCTCCAAATGTTTCTTTTCACCATTTTCCAATTTATTGAGAACCAGCATATCAGATAGTATTTCTTTCATCCTTTTGGCTTCAGTTACGGTTTTGATGACAGCTTCCTGGATTTCCTTTTCATCAGTGATAATACCGGAAGATATCATTTCCTGATAGCCGAGGATTGAGGTAAGCGGGGATTTCAGTTCATGGCTGGCATTTTGGAAGAAGTCAGTTTTGATCTGGTAGACATTTCGTTCACCGGTGACATCCAAAAGAAGAATAGCAATTCCTGTCTGAGTGAAATCCTTCCAGGAATAATCCAGATTCATGATGGCAATCTGGTAGATTCTTCCATTGAAGCCAAGATCGAAAGGCTTGATTTCCTGACGGTATTTCAGTGCCTGAGCGATTTTCTCATTGAAAACATTGCTAGTGAGGAGAATATGATAATTGTTATTTAAGGCTTCTTCTTCACTGAATCCGAAGATTTCCGAGGCGGCCTTATTGAAAAGTACGATTTTCCCTTCTCCGGAAATTGATAAGAAACCTTGTGAAATTGAATTAAGGATGGTTTTTGTCTTTTCTCTTTCAGTAGTAAGACTTTTTATTTGGTTAGTAAGTACACCAGATACTCTTTCAACCGCATTTGATAAAGCAATTATGTCATCCTGGGAAGTTAACGAAGAGGCTTCATCACCGCTGAGAAGGATAAGCCTATCAATCTGGGTTTTGAGGGGCTTGATGGTCTTTTGATAAGAATAAACCTTATATCCTAAATATACTCCAATGAGAATGACCATGATAATTGTTCCATTAATCATGAATCCTCGGGAAATAGAAGTAGCTGAACTTTCTGCCATGGAGACACGAATAAAATAAGTAGGATTTTCGTTGTCTTTGACAGCTAAATAGATCATGTTGTAGCCATAAGTTGACTGACGGGTGATGGTCTTATCCAAATTATCAAGTTCCAGAGGAGTATTGTTGGCTTCATACATATCCATGGAATCATATTTGATGGAATAGCCTGATGAAGAAGAATCTCTTATGATGATAGATACACGAATGGAATCCTTGGAGTCAGTTGCAAAATAGGATTTGATATTTTCTCCGGTTTCTTCTGGTTTGTTGCCGTTAAAGACCGCCTGAGCGATAGAGGAGGCGTTAGTCAGAGTTGAGGTAGTTCTTCCACTGGTGGTGATGAAAACCACTATAGCAAAAACCGTGTAGATGATTAAAATCAGTGAAGCAGCAACAGCTGATTCAATTATTGTTCTTTTCCGACTCATTTTATGTACCTATACCCAATTCCATAGACGGAGATAATTCTGTTTCCTTCTTCCTTCAGTTTGCTGCGAATAGCCTTGATGTGGACATCAATAGTTCTTGATTCACAGGATTCATCATTTCCCCAGATGGTTTTGAGGATATCATCCCGTGAGACGGCGATTCCGGCATTAGCCATCAATGAATAGAGAATTGTGAATTCAGTGTTGGTGAAACTGACTTCCTTATCATCAACTAAGCAGACTTTTGAGGAATTATTGATAGTGACTTTGCCAATAGTGATTGACTGATTCTTCAGATGTCTTCTGGCTTTGGAATTGACACGGCTGATCAACTCCAGAAGGTCAAAGGGTTTTTCAATATAGTCATCGGCCCCAAGGTCTAGACCATCAACTTTGTCCATAATCTGGCTTTTGGCTGAAACAATGATAATTTCAATTGAATCGTTTATGGCATTGCTGCGGAGGGATTTCAACAAATCGAGTCCATTACAGTCAGGGAGCATGAGATCTAAAAGAATCATGTCCGGCTTTTCTTCAGTCAGAGCCTGTCTAAAGGAGGCTCCGTCAGCAAATGTTCGGACTGAGTAGCCTTGTTTTGATAAGCTGATGTTGATGATTCTGGCAATATTGCTGTCATCCTCGACCGAGTAAATGGTATATGACATGTTCCAAACCTCCGTTTCCTATATTCTATATGATTACCCGGTCTTTATGAAAGCCACTTTTGATGTAAATGACCCACTCCGAGATATTTGTTGCCTGATCTGCTATTCTTTCGACATATTTGTAGACATGGGCTTCTAAAACTGTTTTCTTGCCATCAATTTTCTTTTCATCGACTTCCTTAGCTAAGTCTGAACACATTTTCCAGTAAAGCTTATCGGCGATATCGTCTCTTTCCATGATTTCCATGGCTAGTTTGGTATCCATTTTGATTAAGGCGGTAAAGCTGTCTTTCAGCATGCTGAGAACCACACTTATGAGTTCGTCCATACCTTTCAAAGGCAGAGGATATTTAGTTTTTTTGATATCATCAGCCATCCATTTGACATCGAAGGCATTGTCACCGATTCTCTCCAAGCATTCCACCATCTTTAGGGCACCCATGACTTTTCTGAAATCAGTGGAATAGACTGTTTCTTTCAAAAGAATCTGCATACAAAGAGATTCAATAGCTCTTTCGTAGGCGTTGATTTTGTCATCATCGATGATTAGCTTGTCGTTGTAGGGGGTATCTGAAAGATAATAATCAAAGGCGGTCTGGGCATTTTGGATAACCAGGGAATACATTTCCTTGATTTCGGTGGAGATAGCATCTATTTCATTAAGAAACTGCATATTCATTTTTCCTTTCTTTACGAGAATCTTCCAGTGATGTAATCATTGGATTTCTGTTCTTTCGGATGTGAGAAGAAGTGTTCCGTTGAATTGAATTCCACCATTTCCCCTAGCATGAAGAAGGCAGTGAAGTCGCTTACTCGGGTAGCTTGCTGCATATTATGGGTAACTATGACAATAGTGTAGTTCTTTTTCAGCTGTTCAATCAGTTCTTCAATCTTGCTAGTGGCAATCGGATCAAGAGCACTGGTGGGTTCATCCATCAAAATGACATCCGGTCTCATGGCTAGACATCTGGCAATGCATAAACGCTGCTGCTGTCCGCCTGAGAGAGCAAGTCCGTTTGTTTTTAGCCGGTCTTTGACTTCATCCCAAAGAGCAGCTTCTTTTAAGGATTTTTCCACTAAGCCGTTAAGCATGGCCTTATCATGAAGTCCCTGACATCTGGGACCATAGCAGATATTGTCATAGATGGACATTGGGAAGGGGTTAGGCTGTTGGAAAACCATTCCGACTTTGGTTCTCAGAAGAATCGTATTGGTCTGAGATATTTCCTGTCCGTCTAATTTGATGCTGCCGGTGACTTTGCAGTCATCAATCAAATCATTCATTCGGTTCAGGCAACGGAGAAAGGTTGATTTTCCGCATCCGGAAGGACCAATCAGGGCTGTCACCTGATTCTTATAGATGTTCAGTGAAATGTTTTTTAAAGCCTGCTTTTTTCCGTAAAACAGATTGACATCCCTGACTTCGAAAATCGAGCTTTTTTCTGCTTCGATATTTTTTTCTTCTTCTAAAATAATATTATCGTTAATTTCCATGGCTTATTTTCCTTTCTGAGTCTTGTTGATTCTATAGGAAATGATCTTTATAAGTATTGAGAGAGCAAGAATTATAGCAAGAATGATGATGGCAACGCCGCAGCTGGCAGCAAAGTTCTGGTGCTCGCCACTCATCAGATACCAGATATGGACGGCTAGGGAGGCACTTCCCTGAGTAGGGACAATATAATCCATGATGGCGGTTCCCGCAGTATAGATAAGAGCAGCACTTTCCCCGATTACTCTTCCGATACCCAACAAAGCTGAAGTCAGGATTCCTGGCAGGGCATTGGGAAGAAGAACTCTGAAGGTAGTCTGAGTCTGACTGGCTCCTAGGGCCAAGCTGGATAAGGCCATGCCATGAGGAATGGTTTTCAGTGATTCTTCGGTAGATTTGATGATGATAGGAAGAATCATGCAGGCCATAGTGAGACTTCCGGCAATGATGCTGGTACTTCCGCTAGTCAAAGGAAGAAAGATAAGTCCCCCCACCAGACCGAAAATGATGGAAGGAATTCCGGTGATCATGTCAATCAGAGTGCGAAGAATTTTGGTTATCTTGTTGTTTTTGGCATAAATACCAAGATAGATGGCTCCTCCGATTCCTAAAGGAAGAGCAACGGCCATAGTAATGAGAATCATATAAAGAGTGGTAATCAAGGATCCTCTAATTCCTTGGCCCCCAGTTGCTAAATTGATATTAAGGACATAAGAACATTTCTCAAAGGCTGAACAGACACTTTTAGCATCAGACATGGTAGGAACAATGACGGAAGCAGTTGAAGCCTCAGAGGTAGTCCAGAGGATAACCGAGGTGATTGTGCATCCCTTAATTAAGGTATTAGGCTTTCCGGTGGTAGCATCAACCCAATTATTGATATTGGCATTATTGTCGACATAGGAGATTATCGTTGTTTTCAGGCCTTCGTTATCGGTTGAATTCATAAAGGCAAGACCCCAGTTAGCAGAAAAATACTCATCTTCTGCTGGTTTATATTCAAAGGTGTTTTCAGTAGGAGCAATTTCATTACTAGTAACTAGATTGATACTATTGGAATTATAATTTCCGGTAATGAATTCACTCGATAGAGTAGACCAGCCCTGAGAGAAGATGAAAATGATAAGAGCAACCAGGGCAATGATGGAAAAAGAAGAAAAGAGATAGGTCGAGCCTGAAGCCAGGATATCTTTGATTCTTCTTTTCAAGGGGAGCTTATTTTCTTGATCCGAGTTTCTTTTCATGGTTTAGTTTTTCCTTCAGGAAATAGAAGACTGTCAAAGTTTCTTTCTTAATCAATAAGAAGACTTTAGTAATAAATAAAGGCTTCTTATCTACACTGGAGACATGTTCCTTGACATCATTGAGAATCAAATTAGTAATAATAATGATAATCATCAGACAAATACCGGCGGAGAATCGGACATCATAGTTCAAAGAACCGGGAACTGCTTCTCCGATAGCTAAAAGCATTTGGCTTGAGATAGTGACTGTCGGGTCAAGTGGATTTATGGTAATTCCGAAAGTAGGAGAACCACAGATCATGGAGACTGCCGTCGCTTCACCTAAGCTTCTTCCAATTCCCAGGATGATTCCGGCAAAGATTCCCGATTTGGCATTGCCAAGTGAGATTCTGAAGTTTGTCTGTGTTTTGCTGGCACCCAAAGCCAAACTTCCTTTAATCTGATTTTCATCAACAGCATTTAAGGCAGTGACTGAAACTGAGATGATGGTTGGAAGAATCATTAAGGCCAGAACTAAAGCTCCTGATAACATGGAAATGCCACTGGAACTGACATAACCAATGGAATTGGCAAAGCTTCTGATCAGAGGCACGATGACACCTACACCGAAGATTCCATAAATGACCGAAGGAATTGCTGCCAATAAATCGATAGCTGCCTGAAAGATTTTAGAAACTGCCTTAGGGGCAATTTTGGCAATGAATAAGGCTGTCAGAATTGCTGTTGGGACGGCAATGATGCTAACCAGGATATTTAGGATGAGAGTGTTGATGATTAAGAATCCGACTCCATAGAGGAATTGACCGGAATCTGAGTCATAGCCCGAAGAAAATCTCATTCCGGTTAGAAAATAACCAATATCGACTTTTCCGGTATTCCCATTTTCACTGTAGGTGGCAATGAAAGGCATGACACCCTTAACTATGATGAAACCAGTGACAATGATAATGATTGAAGCACAAAAAACAGTAATACCAAGAAAGATGTTTTTAACAATCTTATCGGTAACTAACTTTCTTTTAGCACTTTTTTCGGCGTTGGTCTGAAAAATCTTACATGCTTTTTCGATTAAGATCTCATTAGTGATATCAGTACTTTCCATTTATATAAATATCTGCCACGGCTTAACCATGGCAGATAGTTCTCCTATTTTTCAGATTTTAAGGATTAGTCAAGAATGAAGTCAGACCAGGTAGTGCCTTTTTCGCTAGTGGCATCATAAATTGACTTGGCCTGGGCAGCAGTGATATTGGATAAAGGATTCTTGTTGGAGACTCCGACAACAATGCCGTCAACACAGACTTTTCCATAATAGCCAGTAGCTAAAGGCTCACTATCGGTAAGCTTGAAATCTCTGGAAGCAAATCCGACATCAAGTGTGCTAGCCTCATCAGTGACCCCGCCATAAGCAGCTCCTGAACCGGTATGGTTATGGACAGGAGTGAAATTACCAGCTAAAGTCTTGAAAGAAGCAGTTAAGGCTAAGGCAATTTTCTGAACTGAGGTGGATCCACCGAATTTTATACTGATGGAAGAATGGTCAGCATCAATTCCGACATAATCAGTCTTAATCTGATTCCAGGTCTTGGTAGTGGCTGGAATTGATACAGTTCCGCCATTGGCTTTGATGATGGCTAAGCCTTCCTGTGATCCCATATAAGCAACGAAAGCTTCAACAATCAGTTTCTTGGTAGCATCTGTTTCGTTACGATAGCAGTAATTGAAGTTTCTGGAAAGTTCGTAGCTTCCGTCCAAAATACTTGTTTCAGTAGCTTCGGTTCCTTCATAGGAGAGAATCTTCAGTCCATAGGTGGTTTTGGCTTCGGAAATGGAGTCGGCAGAGAAATATCCGATACCGAACTGCTGGTTTTGAAGAGCAGTCAGCATTCCGCCGTTTCCGGTGACTTCCTGAACGGAATTTCTTAAACCGGCATTTGAACTCTTGCAGGCACTAAGACCGATTTTTTCCATGAAGCCTTCTCTGGTTCCGGATTCACAGTCTCTGGTATAAGGAACAATTGACTGAGTCTTATCAAAAGCAGCTGTGGAAGTACTATTAGAGCCAGTAGCTGAGGTACTGCTGCAGCCTGTCAGAACGACTAAGCCTAACAATCCCAAACCGAATGTGTTTCTGAGTTTTTTCATTTTCTTTTTTCCTCGTTATTTGTTAACGCTGATATGATACCGAAAGAAGAAAAATGGATATATCAAGCAATTGTTAAACAGTGTTAAGAAACTGTTAAGGAATCAGCCATAACTTTTTTAACAGTATTTAAACAAGAATGAAAAAAATGTTTACTTTTTGAGATATTTTCTATTTTTAAGACTTTTAGGTTGTTTCCGGTTATCAATTACTATTCAGTTTCAGATAAATATATGTTAAAATTAAGTAAGAAAAAATTTTGTTTGCCAGTCACTTTACTGACTCCAAAGAGGCTAGAGAGCGGCCAGGCAACAGAAACTTGGGGGAATATTATGGACACTCAGCAGATTATGATGAAGAAGGGATATGATTCCCAAATTGTTTTTGAAGACCTTTTAAAACGTTTTAACCTGACAAATAAGTATCCTATCCATTTTTTAGTTGATGAAGACAGAAACAAGGAATTCTTGGCAACCGTCCGGAAAGACAATCCTTTTCCGAATGTCCTTTCTTTAGTGTTAGCTTCTTTAAGAAAAAAAGGAATTAACCGTCTGTTTGCTGAAGAAAAAGTTCTTCAGACTCCGGTGGTAGCTGCTGTCTTAACCTTGTCTGATGTTTTAGCTACTGACATTGCTTCTCTCCGTCATGCTGATACTTCCAAGGCTGAAATCTTTACTGATGTCAGTTATGCCGGTATGCAGGCAATCCGACTTTATATTGCTGACTATAAGGATAAGGAATTCCGTAAGGCCAGATATAATTCTGCTGTCCGAGTCGATAATGCCTTAAATGGATCTTTCTATAAATACGAAACCAAAGATCACCGCTTTGTTTCTTTCCATGTCTATTATCAGTCCCAGCAGGAAAAGCTGGTTAAGGCTCTGAAGCTAAAGAAAGAATCTAAGAAATTCAGTTTCATTTCAACTCCTTTTGACCGTAAATACTTAGCAAAAGTTATGAAAAACTACACTGCTCAGGAATTAGAAGACCTGGCTTTTGACTGTGGTGCCTGCGGCTGTGTCATCCGTTCACGGGAAGAATGGGAATCCACCGAAGTCGGTAAAGCCGTTAAGGATATGCCGCTTATCCGTTTTGAAGAAAAAGGCAAGACTGAGCTTCCTAAGTGGGGCAGTGATCTTTCATCCGGGCCTTTAACCGGAATCAAAGTCCTTGACTTGACTCATATTATTGCTGGACCGGCCTGTTCAAGAATTTTAGCTGAATATGGTGCTGATGTTCTTTTAGTCAGAAGAGGCAAATTCATGGATCAGGAACAGGCAATGCTTGAACTTGATGGCTGGGCTGGAAAAGACTCAATTCAGCTTGATCTTAATATTGAAGCTGATTTAAAGAGAATGAAGGAACTGATCAAGGAAGCTGATGTCATTACTTACTCCTATCAGAATGGCTGCTTTGACAAATTTGGCTTATCCGCTGATGAAATTCAGAAAATCAATCCGAATGTCATCTTTGCAAATCTTAACTGCTTCTCGGATACTGTTTGGAAAGACCGACCAGGCTGGGCTCCCTGTGCTGAGGATATTACTGGTCTCAGTGTCAGAAATGGCTCTATGGAACAGCCGGTCAATCTTAATGGTGTTCCTCTTGATTATATTCCAGGATTCATACTGGCTTTAGGCACGCTTAAAGCTATCAAAGAAAAGTTGGAAACCGGAAAGACCATGCGGGTCACAACCTCTTTGACCAGAGGTGCTATGTATCTTCATGAATGCACTGATATCTGTAGCAAAAAATATGAAGGCAGTCTTTCAACTGACATCATCAATTCTGATGCCGGAAAGAAATTTGGATATATTAGAACTTATGTTAAGGATAACTGCATTGGTGAAGTCGGCTTCCCGACTCCGGCAACCTATAATACCCTCTTTACTGACAAGACTTCCAATATGACATTCCATGATGCAAGGAAAGGATTCAAGGGAGAGGAATAATTGTTTTTATCGATAATTATGGCACTTTCTGCCGAACGTTTGTAAGATTAATTCGTATTTGACCCGGGACTAATGATCCCAGAAAGAAAATGAAAAATGGAAAAATATTTAGAAACACTTATGACCCCCTGGAAAATCAGGGATTGTGAGATTAAGAATCGTATCGTTCTTACTTCTATGGGCGGAACAAATCTGTTCGGCTGGATGGAAAAAAATCATTTTGATGAAGTTGGTGCCAAATTCATTATGGAAGTAGCCAAAAACAATGTTGGTTTAGTTCTTCCTGGATGTCAGCCTGTCTATAATCCGATGTTTGGTTCATGGCTCTATAAGAATAAGAAGATGTATAAAGATTTAGCAGCCTGGATGCCGGAATTCCATAAGACCGGAGCTAAGCTTTTCATTCAGCTCACTGCTGGCTTTGGACGTTCTTTCACCGTTTCAGAAATGATGGAAAAGCTTTATAACAACAAGTTCCTGCGATTTGTTGCTAAGCCAGTCATGGATCTTGATAAGATTACCGCTTCTGCCAGTCCTGCTCCTAACCGTTGGTCGGATAAGCTTCCTTCCAGAGAGATGACCAAAGAAGAAATTCAGGAATTTATTGATGCTTTTGCTAAATCTGCTAAGCTTTGCAAGGATGCCGGAGTTGATGGTGTGGAAGTCCATGCTGTTCATGAAGGTTATCTGCTTGATCAGTTCACTTTGAAGTATGTCAATAAGAGAACTGATGAGTATGGCGGAAGTTTAGAAAACCGTTATCGTTTTGCTGCTGAAATAGTCAAAGCCATCAAAAAGGAATGTGGAGAAGATTTCCCTGTTTCTTTACGTTATTCCGTTGTTTCTAAGACTAAGGGTATGCGTCAGGGTGCTGTTCCTGGTGAAGAATTCACTGAAGCCGGCCGTGATATGGCTGAATCAGAAATTGCCAGTAAATATCTCCAGGATGCCGGTTATGACATGCTTAATTGTGATAATGGTACTTATGATGCCTGGTATTGGGCTCACCCACCTATCTATATGCCGGAAAACTGCAACTTGGCTGATGTTGAACACATCAAGCAGTTTGTTGATATTCCGGTTGTCTGTGCCGGAAGAATGACTCTTCAGGAAGGTGCCAAGGCTGTCAGTGAAGGAAAGATTGACGGTGTCGGTTTTGCCAGAAACTTCTTGGCTGATCCAGCTTGGTTCACTAAGACCCTTGAAGGCAACGAAAAAGATATCAGACCTTGTATTCTCTGCCATAATGGCTGTTTCAATATGTGCCATTATAAAGGCGTTCCAAATGATCAGGAACTCAGTGATTCCCTTCATTTGGCCCGTTGCGCAGTCAATGCTGAAATCATGCAGTGGGATAAACATCACATTGAATTGACAAATAAGCCCAAGACTGTCCACATCATAGGTGGCGGTATCGGCGGTATGGAAGCTGCCAGAGTTCTTAAGCTTCGTGGCCATACTCCTATCATCTATGAAAAGAGTGACCGACTTGGCGGAACTTTTATTCCGGCTTCCAGTGAATCCTATAAAGGAAAACTCCGTGACCTGTTAGCTTGGTATATCAACCAAATGCAGGAACTTGGAATTGAAG
>JBAXZU010000032.1:0-14276 GCA_041670225.1 Bacilli bacterium
ATCAAAGCCTGATTTTGAAGGATATAGCCATAAATTGCCTGAAAACATACTTCAGGAGCACCGGTAGGAATGAAAGTGGTGATGAGATTGAGATAGCTGGCTCCGGAAATACAACTGATAAAATTGATAGAGGAAACATCTGTCAGACACCAAATGGCAAAAAACGGTAAAGAATTTAAAAGGAATTGTTTGATTAAACCGATGAAGAAAGCGATAGTATCGGTTCCCAGATGATTGAATAATCTTCGGAATTCGACTCTATATGTTGTGATCTTCACCACCCACTCTTTTCTTAAAAGCTCAGGATCCTTTTTGATATGGAGAATTTTGATGGCTGAAACACCAATATTGATGATGAAGCGGTGGAAAGTCTTTGAAAATCCAACAAAAAGAATAATCAGGAGAAAAATAACATCAACCGAGAAGCCAATGAGTGAAATATAGAAGATAGGCATGTCACCTAATAAATCTAAAGGAATATCTTTTACGGAATTATAGCCGACTAAGACCATAATCAGAGAATACACTGTCAAAGTGAGCTGGTACATTAGAAAGTTCATGGTCAGAATAGAGGCGGAATGACTAGCTTTGATATCTTGCTTTGAGAGAGTGTAGGCCTGTACTAAATTGCTGGAAGCTTTGTTAAAGACTCCCATAAAGCTTCCAATCAAGGCAGTGACGACACCTTGAGAGTATCGATAATGGGGATTATAGATTTTTGCAAAAGAAGTAATGGTTATACCATCAAGAAGATTAATGAGGGCAACAATGACTAAAGCAATCAGAAAAGGCAGGAGATTAATGGTACTGATTAAGGAAAATGACTTAGCCGGGTCATCTTTAAGAACATAGAAAAGCGCCAATCCGGTAAGGATTACGAATAAGGCGATATTAAGAATGAGTTTTAGATGGCTTTTCTTTCCTTTATTTGCTTCGGCTTTAGTCGATTCCATAAATTATAATGATGAAATCACTAAGGAAATTCTTCTCTGGATTTCATCTTTTCCAAGAATTCTTAAGACATCATAAAGCTTTGGAGCCTGAGTGGAAGCGGAGATGGCAATTCTGATTAAGGAGATGGCATCAGCATACCAGCCATTATAGCTGGCTGGATCTTTTTTATAGACCTTTCTATCATCAGCAAAGCCAAACTGAGTTCCCAAAGTTTTGACATTGGCAAACCAGGACTGTTCATCTAATTCAGTTTTAGGATCGGCACTGAAGGCGGTAAGGAAATCCTTGATAACATCCTTAGAGATGGTTTCACTGAAAGGTAAAGTAGTTGTCTTAACTAATTCATCATATTTATCATTGTAGAAGAAACGGATTTTTTCGGGAAGATCAAGGAATTTTTCATAATCCTTACGAGGCTTTTCCTGTTCTCTTTCAATGTTGATGATGCTTTCAAACTTAGCCTTATCACGTTCAATATAGTCGGTTAATTCTGGATTATAGTTTTTGGCCCAATCATAAGCCTGAGAAGTGAATTCTTCTTTGGTCAGATTAGCTAAGACTTCCTTAGAAATGTTGCTAAGCTTCGGCATATCAAAGAGGGCTCCATCAAGGGAGAATTTATCAAAAGAAAGCTTGAAGGTTGAAATATCAGTTTTAGGATTCTCTAAGAGCCATCCTTCAAAATTGGAATTGGCAATGGTCATCAAATATTCGATGATGCCGTTTTTAGGATATCCCTGTTCCAGGAAGAAGCTGACAGCCGCTTCCGGATCTTTTCTCTTAGAAAGTTTTCGCTTATTTCCGGTTTCTTTATCATTGACCATAATGACCGGAAGATGAGCGTACTGAGGAGCTTCCCAGCCCATGGAACTGAATAATTCCAAATGAATTGGCAGAGAAGATATCCATTCTTCACCACGGGTGACTAAATTTGTTCCCATGAAATGATCATCAACTAAATGAGCGAAATGATAGGTAGGAAGACCATCACTCTTAAGAATGACAATATCCTGATCGTTTTCAGTCAAATCCATATCTCCACGGATACAGTCATGGACTTTAACGTGATTGAGATGATTTCCTTTGGACTTGAAACGGATGACATAAGGTTTTCCTTCTTTGATGAGTTCAATGTCTTCGTCAACGGAAAGATGACGGCATTTAGCGTATTCACCATAATAGCCAGGAACTACCTTGTTGGCTTCTTGGACTTCTCTTAACTGATCAAGTTCCTCTTTGGAACAGAAACAGGGATAAGCTCTGCCTTTTTTGATAAGTTCTTTAATGCAGATTTTATAAATATCAGCTCTGGCAGACTGAACATAAGGTCCGTAATTACCTTCCTCACGGTCGCCGTAATAGCCTTCTGAACTGTTGATATCGAAACGCTTAAGTTGCTTTACTAAGTCCAAGCCAGTTCCGGCAATTTCTCTCTTTTGGTCGGTGTCCTCCAAACGGAAGAAATAGATTCCACCGGATTGCTGAGCAAATTTATGGGCAATCATGGCTGTGAAAAGTGATCCGGTATGAAGAAAACCGGTCGGTGAAGGAGCAAAACGGGTAACATAGGCTCCTTCAGGAAGGTTTCTTTTAGGATAGCGTTTTTCTAAGTCGGCGATTGTGCCTTTGACATCTGGGAAGATGATTTCTGCTAATTGTTTATTTGTAGCCATAAATATATTTTCAGTCCTTTCAATTATTATTGGTTATTATACAAGTTTTTTTCTACTGTAAGTCAAGAGGCTTAACATAGAATCTTCCGAATACCTGATTCAGATCACTGACCGTGAAGAAGGCATAAGGGTCACTCTGTTTGATGATGAGGGTGGCTTTCTTGACTTCGGATTTACTGATTACCATGTAGATCATGTAATTCTTTCGGCCGGAGAAAGCGCCTTTTGATTCAACAATGGTGGCACTGTGAGGGAAGGAATGAACCATTACCCGTCCCATGCCTTCGTTGGAAGTGAAGACCTGAAGTTCCTGCTTCTTATTTCTTTGGTTGATGATATCAACAGTTGAAGCGGCGATAAAGGAATAAATAATTGTATATAAGGCTAAGGAGATGACACGATTATTATCCTGAGTGTTCCATTCAGGGTGAGTGGCATGGCCAATCACGGATAGGGTTACGTAAGTTATGACAATCGTTGTATTAATGACAAGGGAGTATTTACCGGCTGAAGTCGATTTCTTTTCTGCCATATGCATGATGATGATATCAGACCCACCGCCACTGCTGCCGACAATCATCGCTAATCCTGAGGATACGCCTGTGGTAATTCCGCCGAAGATCGAACGGGCTAAGGTGTCGGAATACAGGTTGACGGCGTTAGCAATGAAACTGTCAGGGATAATCTGCATGAAGAAGGAAGTAAGAAGAACATTAATTAGGGTGAAGACAGCGAACTGTTTGGAAATCTTTCTCCAGGCGAGAATGAAAAGAGGAATGTTAATCAGCAGGTAACAGACTGAGATGATAGTGTTTTCCAAATCCATGTTGGGAGCAACAGCGTTGAGACTGACAAAAATACTGATGAATTTGACAATCAACTGTGAAACACCGGAAGCACCGCCGGAAATCAAATGACTTGGTGAAGTGACATCATAATTAGTAATGGTAGGATAGATAGTCACTCCCTGAGCCTGGGCAGCTATGATTTTGGCCTGTTCTTGTTCCTGCCATAAGGAAACGACTCCGCTTGGGGGATTGATGAAGGCCTTAAAGCCAAAAGCAAAAATAAAGGCTCCGATTATTTCAACAAGTAATATTCCGAACCAGGTGACTGAACGTTTGATTTTGGGATAGTCTATTAAGAAATCATTAGCGTTTCCAAGTAGTTTTTTAATTGGATTCATGCTTACCTCTTTTATTAATTATTAAGCAATATATATAATAGTTAATAAAGATGAAACTTCCAACAAAAAAATCATCTTTTGCGCTTATTCTTTTCTCTATCAGTGAAAAGATGTCTAAAATTTAACAAAAAGTGTCTTTTGAGTTTCTTTCGCTTTTAATAAAGACATTTGGTTTATATAATATTATTGAGGAAATCAAAAATGACAAATGAGGAAATTTTAAATGGATTCGTATCCGTATTTGGCCAAGGCGGTTCAATTCGGGGGTATATGGGACCCGGAAGAGTCAATCTGATTGGTGAACATATTGATTATAATGGCGGACACGTTTTTCCTTGTGCAATTACACGTGGCAATTATCTTGTCTGCCGAAAACGTGATGACCGCAAACTGAGATTTTATTCCGCAAACTTTGCCAAAGGCGGGATTATTGAATCAACAATTGATGATTTGGTCTTTTATAAAAAAGCCTTTTGGACAAATTATCCTAAGGGAGTTATGTGGGCTTTTGCTAAAAACGGCTTAAATATGAAATGCGGACTTGACATCTATTTCAAGGGTGATATTCCCGGCTCCGGTCTTTCCAGCTCAGCAGCCATGGAAGTCGCTATCGCTGTCATGCTCAGGGATATGTTCGATCTGGAAGTTACGGATACCAGTATTGCAATCATGACCCAGTTCTCTGAAAACAAATTTAATGGCATGAACTGTGGAATTATGGATCAGTTCTCCTCAATCATGGGAAAGAAAAATCATGCTATATTCCTTGATTGTGCCTCTTTGGAATATAAATATGTTCCCTTAGAACTTGGCGATTACAGCATTGTGGTTACTAATTCAAATAAACCCCATAGTCTTACTGCTTCTCATTACAATGACCGTAGAAAAGAATGTGAGATGGCTCTTGCCGATATCAAGAAAATCCGGAATATTTCAAATCTTTGTCAGCTTAGTCCCAAGGAATTTGCTGACATCTGTTCAGTTATCAAGAATCCTATTGCTAAAGGACGTGCTAGATTTGCAGTATACGAAGAAGATCGTACCAAAGCTGCGGTTGAGGCTT
This sequence comes from Bacilli bacterium, assembly GCA_041670225.1. Classification (GTDB taxonomy): domain Bacteria; phylum Bacillota_I; class Bacilli_A; order RFN20; family CAG-288; genus Enterosoma. The sequence continues at coordinate 4,877 of JBAXZU010000032.1, forward strand.
TGGAAAAGAATGATATTCTGACTTTTGGAGATTTGCTTAATCAGTCAGGAGACGGATTAAGATATGAATATGAAGCCACCTGTGATGAAATTGACGTCCTGGTTGATACAGCCAGAGCCCAAAAAGGCTGCATCGGTTCACGAGAGACTGGCGGTGGATGGGGTGGAAATACTGTTTCAATTGTGAAGACTGAGAATCTTGCTGAATTTAAAGAAAATGTTGGAAAAATCTATTCTGAAAAAACCGGATTGAAAGCCGACTTCAATATTTTAGAAGCTGGTGACGGCGGAAGGAGACTATTCTGATGAAAGATATTCAGTTATTAATCAACGAACTGTATCAGTATTCAATTGATAAACAACTTATTAATAAGAGTGAAAAGTATTATTCTATAAATCTCCTTTTAGACATTTTAAATCTTGATGAGTATATTGAGATAAATGTAACTGAAAAACGTGAATTGGAAGAAATACTTAAAGACTTACTTGATTGGGCTGAGTCCAAGAATATTATTCCTTCAGATTCGATTATTCATCGTGATCTTTTGGATACGAAGATTATGAATTGCTTCGTTCCAAGACCGGATACTGTAACTTCAATGTTCTTTGAAAAATATGAGATTTCTCCTCTGGAGGCAACCAATTGGTATTATGATTTTTCCAAGAATACTGACTATATCCGTGCTTATCGGGTGAAGAAAGATCTTCGCTGGGAAAGTAAGACTTTCTACGGAAATATTGATATTACTATTAATCTTTCCAAACCTGAAAAAGATCCTAAGGCTATTGCTGCTTTAAAAAATGCGGTTTCAGCAAATTATCCTAAATGTCAGCTGTGTCAGGAAAATATGGGTTATCGTGGCCGAGTGAATCATCCAGCCCGTGAAACCATTCGTCTGATTCCGTTGAAATTCCAGGATGATGATTTCTTCCTTCAGTATTCTCCCTACGGCTACTATAACGAACATTGTATTGTCTTTAATGCCATTCATAAGCCCATGGCAATTGACCATGCCTGTTTTTCTCATCTCATCAGCTTTGTTACCATGTTTCCTCATTATATGCTCGGAAGTAATGCTGATTTACCGATTGTCGGCGGAAGCATTCTTTCCCATGATCATTACCAAGGCGGAAGATATACTTTCCCAATGTTCAAGGCTAAGGAAGCTCTGAAAGTTTGCTTTTCCGGCTATGAAAATGTTCAGGCTAGTTTCCTCTCTTGGCCTGTAAGTGTTTTGAGAATCAAATCTGAAAATTCCTCTGAAATCCTCTCTCTTTCGGATAAAATTTTAGCTAAATGGCGGGAATATGATGATCCGGAACGTAATATTTTTGCTTTTACTGATGGAGTCCCTCATTCAACAATTACTCCGATTCTTCATAAGGAAAATAACCTTTTTGTTATGGATTTGGCACTCAGAAACAATATCACCTCTGCTGAATATCCTTTGGGCGTCTATCATCCCCACCAGGAATATTGGAACATCAAAAAAGAAAATATCGGTCTGATTGAGGTCATGGGTACTGCTGTTCTTCCTAGCCGACTTAAAACGGAAATGTCAGCTTTGGAAAAGCATATTCTTGGACATGAAGATATAGCCGCTGATCCCTTGACTGAAAAGCATGAAGAATGGGTTAAAGGTTTTATTGGGCAATATGCGGAAATTAACCCTGAAAACATTCACACCATTATTCAAAATGAAATCGGAAAAGTTTTCACAAAAGTCCTGGAATGTGCCGGAGTTTTTAAGCAAAACGAAAGCGGATTAGAAGGAATCAGACGTTTTGTCAGTTTTGTGAATTCAAAATAATTTACCCTGATAAACTGTTGCCTTTTTTATCATTGATTTTCCTGATTATTTTTTCTTTTGCCATAAGAATAATATATTTATATGTGATATACTTTTATTGTCGTAGTTTAGTGCAACAAAAATATCATGGAAAACGAAACAAAAGAAAAGAAGAGTTTATCAACATATGACTTTATTCAGATTTCTATTGGCATAATACTGATTTCATTAAGTATCATTGCAGCTACCAGTCAGACTCCTGTAGGTGAATTTTTGGCTTATTCCTTAGCCTATCTCTTTGGTGTTTTCTATCCATTTGTTTTGGCTTTTATTGTCGTTTGCGGAATTCGTCTTATTTATTCTAAAAAATTATTTCCCCTTAAAGGAAAATCAATGTTCTGGATTGGCCTTGTTTTGGTCGCTTTAGCCTCTTTGGCTTTTGGCTCCTATTCGTTTATTCTCAGTAATCCTCATTTTTCTTTCAGTGAAATCATCAATGTTTATTCTGACCGTATTCTTTCCTTTGCCAGGTATCCTTTCCAAATCGACAACTTTGGTGCCTTAGGATCTTTAGGCGGAGGATTTATCGGAACTTTCCTGATTGCCCTGTTTGGGACTGTCTGGTCTTCGATCGGCGATGCTATCTTCTTTTCTCTGATTCTTATTTTCGGTCTTTTTATGGTTTCTTTTGATTCGCTGAAGAAAGTCTATGCTTTGGTTCAGGAAAAGAAAGCTCAGAAAGTCAGTTATACCTCTCCTTTCAAGGACATAAAACCCGGGGAAGAAAACGAGAAAAAACTTTATGGTATTGATGATGAACCGGTTAGTGAGAAAATCCATTCCAGTTATTCTCAGGGCGGATTCATTGTTTCCGGCTCTTCTAAGCGTGAGCAGATAGACTTCGGTTCTGAAGAAAAAGAGCCAGAGCCAGAAAGAATCGAAAATCCTTATGTTTCTGCTCTTGCCGATGAAAAGAAAAATGATTTACTGCTTTCTGATGATCAGGTTTCTGCTAGTCCGAGCGTTTCTAATCCCTTTACTCCCACACCTATTACTCCTGTTCAGCCTCAGAGTCTGAACAATCCTTATGCTCAGCCTACTCAGCCTAATCCTTATCAGGCTCCTAATACCAATCCCTATTCCCAGCCTCAGCCTAACATGAATAATCCCTATGTTCCTCAGCCTAATCCCTATACTAACCCTAACAACAATCCTTATGCTCAGCCTAATCCCTATATGCCTCAGCCCCAGGCTAATCCTTACACCCCTCCAGTAAACTCCAATAATCCTTATCAACAACAGCCTAATCCTTATCAGGCTCCTAACGGATATGCTAATCCCAGTCCGTATCAGCAGGCTCCGGTAAATCCCAATCCGTATCCGACAAATCCTCAGCCCAATCCCTATGCTCAGGGTCAGATAAACAGTAATCCTGCTTATCAGCCTCAGCCAAACCCCTATGCTTCTTCTAATAACAATCCTTATAACCCAACTCCGTCAAATCCTTCTCAGCCAACAACGAATAAAGACACTTATGCCAGACAGGCTTCTTCTTTTGACAGTCTTTTAGCTCAAAAAGAATCTTCCAATGATTCCGACTTTTTATCTGAAAATGAAAGAGAAAGCAACACTATCGATTTTAATTCCGATAATAGTAATTCAAACAATAATACTGACTCAGTTGAGGTTGTTCTGCCCTCAAGAGATAATTCACGTCCGAAACCAGCTGAGGAAGCTATGGATAAAGCCACTGCCTCCGAATTATATTATGCCTATAAGGCCAAGAAGGAAATGGAGGCTCAGCAACGCCTTGATTTAGAAAAGAAGCAGAAAATGGCTTCGGTCCTTCAGTATGTCTCCTCTTCTCCCATTTCTTATAAATATGCCCTACCGACTGATTCCCTGCTTTCAAATATCGATGATTCCTATAAACGTGATACCAATATCAGAACAGCTAAGGAAAAAGCTGCCATTATCGATAATGTTTTCCATGATTTCAATTTCCCAGCTATGATCAAGAGCATTACTGTCGGTGCTTCGGTAACTAGATTCAACGTTCAGACGGAACCGGGTGTCAAAGCTGATAAGATTGAGACTTTTGTCAGTGATGTTCAGCGGGCTCTTAACGGTGATCAGTCTGTTCGTATTCTTTCGGTTGTCGAGGGCTGCAATACTTCCGGCGTGGAAGTTGGAAACTCTGAACCGATGGCCGTTGCCTTTAAAGATATTTTCACCCAGATTGAGAAAGATACTGAACACAATCTTTTGATTCCGATTGGCAAAGACATTAACGGCAAAATCATTACTCATCCTTTGGATGATATGCCTCACCTTTTGGTTGCCGGAACCACCGGAAGCGGAAAATCCGTTCTTATCAATTGCATGATTATGACTTTGATTATGAGAAATTATCCTTCTCAGCTGAAACTGATGCTGATTGATCCTAAGCAGGTTGAATTTGCTAAATACAATTTGGAACCTCATCTTTTCTGCCCGGTTATTCAGGATTCCCAAAGTGCCATTATTGCTTTAAGGAAAATGTGTGATGAAATGGACCGACGTTATTCGGTCCTCAAACAGAATGGCTGTGTGAAAATCAGTGAATACCGTATGCTGAGAAAAGGCCGTGAAGATACCTTAGCCGAAATACCTGATTTAGTGGTTGTCATTGATGAATTTGCGGATTTAATGAATACAGGCGGAAGTGAAATTGCCGGATATGTTCAGCGTATCACTCAAAAGTCCCGTGCTGCCGGTATTTACATGATAATTGCCACTCAGCGTCCTAGCAAGGATGCTATTCCGATGATTATCAAGTCCAATATCATCTGCCGTATCGGCCTAGCCTGTTCTTCTCAGGTTGACAGCCGTGTTATTCTTGATGAGAATGGCTGTGAGGCTTTGGTCGGAAGAGGCGATCTTCTCTTTAAGTGTCCGGGACATAAATCTCTTCAGCGCTGTCAGTCTGCTTTTATTTCTAATCAGGATATGGACCAGGTCCTTTCCTATCTTCGTCAGATGGGCGGAAATCCTAACTATGATCCTAATTTCATTGATCTCCAGCCAGAGGATGAAGGACAGGAAACGGTTGTCAAATCCAGTGAGGAAGTCTATCAGGATGTCAAGGATTATGTAATGATTACCGGAATCTGTGGACGTTCGGAAATTATGAAGGAGTTTTCTTTAAGCTATCTTAAAGTTGATAACATTCTGCTTAATCTGAGAAACGAAGGCGTTATTCAGCTTATTCAGGGTGGAAAAAGTGTTGTTGTCCGAAGAATGAGAACCGAGGGATAAAAAATGGAAACCATTAAACCGCTTTATACGGAAAATTATGCTCAGAGAGCCATTATCAGACGAATTTTTGTTGAACGTATTCAGATAACAAACGAGAAAATCATGCTTTTAAGTGAAGTCATGAATTATGCTCAGCAGGCTACATTAAAGAAGCCTTTGGAATCCTATGCCGGTGCCAGAGTCAGTTTCTCTAGCTATTATTATGGCGGTGGATTTATTTTTGAAGGAAAACTAACTCAGTCCGAACCGGAAGGACTTTCGTATTTCCTTTCCGATCCTTATAAAAAAGCTGAAGAAATTTTTGATGAAATCTATCTTACTGGCTTTCCGATGAATGAAAAGGTTTTAGCAATCTGCAAAGACCGTCTTCTCCAAAAATACAATAAGCTTCAGGCTGATTCTTTTGCCAGCGTTCTTTCAGAACTCCAGGTTAATTATTCTTTCCCGGAACTTAATGTGAATTTGGTTCGGTCCATGACTTTGGATGATTTAGCCGTTGGTCTGAAAATCGTCCGTTCCTCTCTGAAAGGACAATATGTCTTTATCGGAAAGAAACGCAAGAAAGAAATCATTCATCAGGAATATGAAAAGACTCTTTCTTCACTGCCTTTTGATTTTGACGTGGCCAGTAAGGATGTCTTCTCTTCTTCATTCCAGAATGAATGTGCTACCTATATTCTTAGCATCAATGAGGTTAAGGGACTGAAGGATGTTTCTATGCTTTTTGTGGCTTTCAACGCTTTTTCTCAGGCATTAAAAGAAAAAATTAAGAAAAACTACAATCTTGATGTGGAATTGAAGGTTTTCATTATTTCACCTATTAAAGCGGGAATTACTATTATGGTTGAAAAAGGCCGTCTTCTGATGGTTGAAAAATATCTCGATAATCTTTTCTCACTTAGTCCTTCCGCCATTGATGATTACATCAGTAAATCCATTCAGGATGAAAAGCTTCTGTCGGTTAGGTTAGCTAGTGATTTTGACATGGCTATTATGAGAATGAAGCTTATTGCTGATTTTGCCTTGCCCTATTCGGAAGAGGAATTCTTCAATGTTGAGGAAATAACCAAAGAAGAAGTTAAGAAAACCGTTTCCACTGTCAAAAAGATTTTTGCAATTAAGGGAAGCTTTGACAAAGGAGAAACCAAATGATCAAAACAGACTTAAGTAAGCTTTCGGCTCCGTTTTATGAACAAAAGCTCGATAATGGGCTGAATATTGTCTTTATTCCGAGAAAGAGTTTAGTTTCAAGTTCTCTGATTTATATTCCTAACGGCTCTTTTATCCATGATGAAACTATTAATTCCGGCAAGGTTTTTGCTGGAACCAGTTATCTGCTTAAGGAAATGCTGATGAACAGTCAATGCCAAGAGTCCCTTAGTCAGCAGTTAGCCCTAGCGGATAGTTTTATTGATTATTCTTATACGGCTTTTTCTATTTCCTGCAAAGGCGATATTTTTGCCCCGACTAAATCTTTCCTTTCCCGAATTCTTTCACCAAAATTTACTGAAAATGATCTTGATGAGTTCAAGAAAAAGAACATGGCCTCTATGCAGAAAAATGAAAGCTCACCTATCTATCAGACTAAGCAGGGCTGCCTTTCCAATCTTTATTTTTCTTCACCCATTTCTAATGACAGAATACCAAGTCTTAGTCAGCTGCAGTTGATTCATAATTCTTCTCTCAGCCGTTTTATGGAAAAATACTATCAGGCTCCTAGCATGACAGTCTTTCTGAGCGGAAATATGTCAGTAAGTGAAGTCTCCCAGAAAATCAATGAATTGAAAGCTCCCAGCCGTTTAACCTGTGCCGGAAAACAGCTCTCCTATCATGAAAACTATGAGAAGGCCAAGGAAAACTACACAGCCATCAAAGGAAAGAGTGATTCCAATTATCTGAGCTTTGGCATTAAGTTCCAAAAGCGTGAAAAGCTTTATGAAACCTACGGTCAGCTTCTTTTCTCTTTCTATGAGGTACTGATTCCTGCCCTTATCACCAAAAACGAGATTTTCCTTTCGGGCTTATCTCAGATTGGTGCTGACTTGGTTGACTGTGATTTCCGTCAGGGTGGAGAAGATGCCTGTATTCTTCTGACTTTCCGAACTTTGGAATCTACTAAGCTTGTCTCTTTCCTTACTGATTATTTCACTGTCTGTGAAAAGAAGACTAATGCTGCTGAACTGAAGAAAATTCAGGAACAGTATTATGCTTCTGCCATTTCATCTTTGGCTTTGGCACCTTCAGCTCTGACTCAGTTTGCCCGAGTCTATCCTGATTCTCTGGCTTTCACCGGCTTAGTCGGAAACGTTATGCGTCTTTCCTATACTAATTTAAAGAGCTTCCTTTCCGAAATGGATGGCTTTGTCAAGTCAGCCTGCTTTTTAAGAAAAGAATTATGAATATCAGGGGAATAGGGATTGATATCGTCGATATCAGCCGAATTAAGGGCAAGTCAAAGCTAGCTGAGCGAATACTTTCCCCTAAGGAATTCTTGGCTTATCAAGCCTCTAGCATCCCTGATGATTACTTAGCTTCCCGATTTGCTGTCAAAGAGGCCTATGTCAAGGCTAGCGGAGATAAGACGGTTGATTACCGTAATTTGGAAACTATTGATGATGAGAATGGCAAACCGCATCTGTTTCTCAACGGAAAAGAAGTCTTGGGCTATCTTTCTTTGGCCCATGATCTGGAAGCAGTTGCCGTGTTGATCTTAATGGAGTAATTGTATGAGTAAAAACTTAATTAAAGCTATTGTCCGATCTTCTAAAACTCTTGAGCTGAACGTTAGTAAGGAATTCTATATTTCTTCTATGAGTGAATTCCGGCTTTATTGTGATGACATTTTTGTTAAGAACCTGAAGGCTCAGAGTAAATCGGAATCTAATTCCAGTGTCCTTATCAATATTAAGGTTTCTGACATAACCTTTATTCCCGGAAAAAAATATGATCTGGCAACCAAGGACAATTTCTTTATACCTATTGATTTTTCTTATCTTTCCCAAACCAAGGAATTTGACGAGAAATACCGTTATGACGGTCCTTTGGGTGCTGTCTATTCTCCGAAAAAGACTTCATTTTCGGTTTTCTCTCCTTTTGCTACTTCCATTGTTCTGAATATTTCCCAACCTAATGGAATTCCTGAATCATTTTTGATGAAACATGATTTTTCTACTGGTGTCTTTTCTCTTTCCTTAAGCGGTGATTATGAGAAAGCACGCTACACATATTTGGTTACGATTTTTGGCAGAACACGTGAGGTTGTTGATCCCTATGCTTTTTCCGTCGATGCCAATTCCCGTCATGGTTTTGTCATTGATGCCAATAAGATTGTTTCTCTTGATAACGGCGATAAATTTCTGCCTCAGTTTTCCGACAGGAAAAAAGCCATTATCTATGAAATCAATGTCCGTGATATGACTAGCAAAACTGGCTTAGCCAATAGGGGAACTTATTCTGCTCTTAGTCAGAAAGGCCTGACAGACGAACACTGGAATCCTCTTGGACTTGATTATCTGGCTTCTTTAGGTGTCAGTCACATTCAGGTTATGCCGACTCTGGATTTCCAGACTGTTGATGACCTTCATCCTTTTGAATCCTATAACTGGGGTTATGATCCTTTGATGTTTTTCACTAATGAAGGCAGCTATTCATCTGATCCTAATGATCCCTATTGCCGTATTCTGGAACTGAGAGAAATGGTCAAATCCTTCCATTCTTCGAAGATGAGAGTCGTCAGTGATGTGGTTTATAACCATGTCTATTCCAGTATCTTCAATCCACTGAATATTCTTGTTCCCGGCTATTATTTCCGTCAGAATGCTGATAGAACCAATTCCAATGGATCGGGATGCGGAAACGATATCGAATCCCGCCATTATATGGTCAGGAGACTGATTGTCGATTCCCTCTGTCATGCGGTGAAGTTCTATGGATTCGACGGTTTCAGATTCGACCTGATGGGTATTGTCGATGTGAAAACACTGCTTTTAGCCGAAAAGGAACTTAAGGCTCTGAAAAACAATATTCTTCTTTACGGCGAAGGCTGGGATTTGTGGACAAATCTTCCTTCCAATGAAAAAGGTTCTTCTCTTAATGCCGGTCTTCTCAAAGACTATAGTTTCTTCAATGATAGATTTAGGGATGTTGTCAAAGGCAAAACAAATGAGTCAGAACTAACTGTAAAAGGCTACCTTTTAGGGGATAGCAACTATATAGACGGATTTAAACATGTTATGTTGGGGTCCTCTCTTCCGATGGCTTTCGCTCCGATGTTTGAAAATCCCGGACAGTCTGTCAACTATGTCGAATGCCATG
>JBAXZU010000033.1:0-14167 GCA_041670225.1 Bacilli bacterium
AAGCAAAGCCAAAGTCGGAAGCAGAATTAAGATCTTTTTGTTTTTCATTTTCAATTATCTCCTTTTTTATTTTTTTATAGCAATTGCTAATGATGAAGCCTCAACACAATACATCAGACTGATAGTAAAGAGTCCCTTCTCAACATCTAATGAATAGTCTCTCTGAGTAATGGTGTACTCACTTCCTACTTCCTTCTCTTCAATAAAAGTCGCCTCTTCTTCTAATAATTCGCCATATTCATACATTTGATCCTTAGTAGCATCATTGTAATAAACTGTCAGAATTTCATCTTCGCCGATAAAAGCAAAGTCAACGGAAGCATTATCTATATCAAGCTGAGGTAAGGCTACTCCGATTTCTTCCATCACGTAAGCATATGGCCAATCATTGTAGACAGAGAGATAGAAGGTTGTTTCATCATACATTCCATAAGTCAGATGAATTATTCCGCTTTTACTGACAGCGTATTCATATCCGGAAGAACTGGTAATCGTATACTCAGCATCTATCAGTTTCTGATGGTATTGATTAACAAAATCAGTATCAGCATGATATCCGTAGATGACGGCCTGAACATTGAGATCGATAGTATAATCCGTAAAAACCTCATAACTTCTGGCTTCCGGTTCAGGAATTAAGGCTCCGATAACGGATTCAATATCCTCAGCTGGGAAATTTTTAACTCGGAATTCGGTGACATAGACAATAATTTCAAAATAAGTTTCGTTCTCTTTATTGGTCATCAGTTCGTACTGAACAACCAAATCTTTGGTATCAGTGACTTCGATGTATCCGTAAGGATTAACATCCGATAAAGTGAATCCGTTAAACTTCAGCGCTTTTTCATAGTCATTGATAACATAGCTTTCTCTGACACCGTAGCATTGAATAATCGCGATATCATACTGAGAACTCTCATCAACGGTAACAGTTGAATAGAAATCATCACCTTCAACAGTCGGAACTAACGAAGCATCATCTTTGCCGCTGATATAGCTAATAACCTGAGTTATTTCATCGTTCCACGAAGAGGTGTGAACGACTTTATCGTACGGACTGACGGAATCAGATACGGAATCAGATACGGAATCAGATTCAACGGAATCGGATTCAACAGCAGAGGCTGAATCAGATATCTCAGCTGAAGGAGGCTGACTTCCGGAATTTTCAATACTTACTGAAGCTGAAGTAGGATTCTGACAGCTGCTTAATAGTAATATCGGAAGTAATAATGTTATTGGATGTTTCATGGGATTACCTTTCACTAAAAACAATAAGTGAATTATAACATCTAACATCCGGTGTATGCTATTTCAATATTACATTAAACAAAACTTAAATGCGTGTGCATGAAATCGCTTGCCAAAACAATATTACTTAAAAACAAAGTTTACCATGCTAAAGCAACAAAATTTAAAAAAAGCTAAAAACTATATTAGTTTAAAGCCTTTTTTTAATCTACTAATATTATTAAAGAATTATTCTTCGTCAGCTAAGAAATCAGCAAGGATTTCTTCCATTGTAACCTGACCACGAGACAATAAATGAACACTGTTATAGCAGAGATTAACCGAGTAGACTGTATTATTCAGGAAATATTCAAAATCCTCTTTTCCGATGTTTTTAGAATCTGACATCAGACTATCGCGAAAAGTAATGCATTCTAAAGTATCTTCAAAATAGAAAGCCCCATGAGGGACTGCCCGGTTAAAATAGCTGCAGATAATCCTCGCATTATCAAAATTTTCGGGGCTGATCTTCATAGCGATGATTGAAAGAGTAACTACTTCGCAAGGCATGACCGTAGACTGGAACCAAAGATTGAGATCATGATAATCCTCACTGATTTTAGCTGAAACTGAAGATTCCTCTGCTTTCTTAGCAATAGTAAGTCCGTTCTTACTCAATATTTCACAAAGAAGCTCATAATTTTCATTTGCTCTTTCTATATCAGCTTTTTCGTAATGGCTGTTGTGTTTCCGAATGAATTTCAGTGAATCATATATTGTCATAAATCAGTTCCTTTCCTATCGGATAATATTTAACCGATTATAATTCAAAAAATAAAGCAGGGCAACAGAAAAGAAGCAAAGAAAAAGCCCAGAACTGAGTCTGGGCCAAATGAATTAGTTGAAATTAGTCATTCGGATAGGAGTGATGATCTGGATATTTTCCTTATCCGCACTCTTAACCATGAACATTCTGGTCGGATTGACAAATTCAAAAGTGAAAGTCGAACTATTAAGAGCTTTGACAGCAGCAGTAACAAAATCGACATTGTAGCTGATTTCAAAGATATCTTCATTTTCTGGTAAGAAAACCTTGGCGTTATTAAGCGGAACTTTTCCATTACCGTAATTAGTAGCTTTAGCTTTCAGGAGGACGCCATTATCCTTAGTGACAGTCATACGGACCTGAGAGTTTTTATCCTCAGCACTGGACATAATCTTGACGCAGTCGGCAGCATTTAGGAACTCGGAAGTATCAACAGTGACCTGATAAGGGAAATCAGAAGGAATGAGTCGATCAGCAGAAGGGAATTCTCCTCTGATAAGTCTGGTTGAAAGAGTAATGCCTTCAGAAATAAAGAGAGCTCTCTGTTCATCAAAATAAATAGTGCATTTGCTGCCTTCAGAAATATTGGTGACCATATTCAGAGCTTTGACTGGGCAAGTGAAATTGAAGGAAGCATCCTTATCTTCTTCTTCGACGGCATATCTAGCCATTCTATAGGAATCAGTAGCTAAGAAATAAAGCTTTCCGTCAAAAGCACGGATATTGATGCCATAGAAAAGATCTTTCGGACCACGGGTGGCAACAGCATAGCTGGTTGCATCAAAGAGAACCTTGATATCCTTTAAGGAGACTTCAATGCCCTTATTATCTTCAGGGATGTTCAGATCAACATCAGGATATTCCGCTCCCTCTTTAGTAATAAGATTGAAATCAGTCGGACCATCAGAGATATTAAGATAATTAGTATCGACCATATTAAGAGAAATAGTCTCTCCGCTGAGTTTTGCGACAATATCTAATAGATATTTAGCCGGAGTCTGAATAATGCCTTTTTCAATATTTAAGATGACATCATCACCTTTTTCATTTTTCAGAGTCTGCTCAACTTTAGCAGAAATAATGCCATCACTGGCAATGATTGAAAGTTTATCGTCATCACATTGGATGAGGAAATTCAAAAATTGAGATTCAGCACTTTTAACTGGAATTGCTTGACTGACAAATGATAAAAGTCTCAGAAAGTCTATTCTTTTTATAGTGAGTTTCATAAAAATTATTCTCCTTGAATTTCTATTAATATTATACGCTTTTTTAGCCTATATTAGAAGAATTATATGGATGATATTCTTTGTTTTTTATTCTTTTTTCTGTCTTGTTTTATTTGTTGTCTTTTTCGGTTTTTTTTGCTGTCATCTGTGAGTCTGATTTAGGGTATTTTTTTAAGTAGTATTAATTAGTAAAAGAATAACAATAGTAATAATAAGGGGCGGTGAATATGTTGATAAAAAAAACATTATTTAATTTTCTAAAAAACAAATATTCTTAATTCTTACGATATATAAGGTATTTTTAGACAAAAATTACGACTTATTTTTTAACGAATGTTTGAAGAAAATTATTCACAATTGCTGTTGATAACTCGATATTTATCAACAAAATCCAGTGGATAACCCACAACTTATCCCCAATGATGATAAACGAAAAAGAAAAATTAGGATAGGACAGCCTCGATATTTGAGGTGATTTTGGAATATCCGATGGTAATATTAAGAGGCCTTGGTATGGTCTTGGAAGAGTTTATGGTTTTGGTTATGAAAACGAACATAAAAAAGCTTTCTTCTTTCTGTACCAAAGGAAGATTCCGGGGTACTGGAAGACATTGAGCAAAAAAAAATAAAAAGCTGTCAGCAAAAAAGCAGTCAAAAAATGGTGCGGGGGACGTATTTTAATATATTTTTGTCTAAACAAGCGCAGCATGTTTAAAAACCTAAAAAAGCAACTAAAAAAAGAGGCGGTTTAGACCTCTTAAGAAATGATTTCTTCACCTAGGTTTCTAAACAGCCTCTGTCTGTTAAATTTTCTTCTTATCTCCGGCTATCTGATTTGATAATTCAGCTATGACTTTTCCGACACTGGGAGTCTTCTCAGCCATTTGCTGGATTTTCTGACAATTTGCTAGAACAGTAGTGTGATCCTTACCGAACTGTTTTCCGATTTCCTGATAAGGAAGACTAAGAAGTGAGCGGGAGAGATACATAGCAATCTGTCTAGCCAAGGCTATCTGACTGGTTCGGACTTTGGATTTGAGCTGGGAGGGAGTTAAGGAATAGTATTCACTGACAGCAGTGATAATGGAATCAATATCAATCTTACTCATCTTAGATTTTCGCTTTTCATCATCTTCAAAGACGGATTTAGCAAAAGCCAAAGTGACTTTTCCGACTTCTTTCTGAACGGTAAGAGAGAAAATAAGTTTAGTGAGAGCTCCTTCCAGTACACGGATATTCTTGGAGTAGTTCAAGGCAAGATATTCCAGGACTTTGATATCAAATAGATCAAGATCAAGGTTATTGGTCTTGATTTTCAGTTTGAGAATCTCCATGATGGTGCTTTTGTCAGGATTATTAATAGAAATAGATAATCCGCCGCTGAATCTTGAGATAAGTCGGTCCTGCAAGCCTTTTAATTCGCTAGGAGCCTTATCACTGGTCAGAACAATCTGTTTTTTATGGCTGACCATGAGGTTGAAGACATTGAAGAACATAACCTGAGTATCTTCTTTGCCACCTAAGAACTGAATATCATCAACTAAAAGCAGATCAACAGTCGAGAAGAAATCTTTAAGAGATTCACTGTTTTTGTTGCCTTTGATGAATTTAACAAATTCCGTAACAAAATCATCGGTAGTAATATAAAGGACATTACTGTCCGGATGCTTAGTCAGATAAGCATTGCCGATAGCCTGCAGTAAATGAGTCTTTCCCATACCGGAATCAGAATAGATAAAGATAGGATTAGAAGTTCCCGGACTTTCAACTGAGAAAAGGGAAGCCTGATATGCAGTTTTGTTGCAGGGACCAGTAACGAAGTTTTCAAATGTGAATTGAAAAGAAATATGACTGTTTTGGAAGAAATGGGAGTCAACAGTGTCAATGGCGGCTTTCTTTTTGGAATAGGTGGCCTTATCACTGATATAAATCTCAAAATCAGTTTCAGTGACTTCTTTCAGGGCTTCTTTGATTTCCGTAGTGAAGAGATTTTTGATCATCAAAGCATTGGAAGCTGAATCGGCAACGAAAGAAGCTTTTCCGTTGGCTAAAGATTTTAATTCGAAACTACCGCCGGAAAACATTCCGTCGTACAGCTGTTCATCGATTCTGTTTCTGATTTCATCCAGGAAAGATTTGTTGATATCGTCTACCTGACGATCTGATACAGTTTCACGCATATGGGCACCCTCTTAGAACAATACATAAATTATAAATGATTAGAGGCAAATAGTTAAGCAAAATTTTAAAGAAAAAAAGTTATCCACAATTATAATTTAAGCTTTTCCTTTATAGATAGGAAAGAAATGAGTTATCAACCGATATTTTACGGTGGATAACTTGTGGATAACTAAGCGGTTGATAACATACTTGTGGATAAGTGGATAACTATCCACAATTTGCAAAGTTATCCACAAAGAAATATTTCGATAAATAAGGGATTTTTATGACTTATCCACCGGTTTTAAAAACACTATCCACCGCTTGTTGATAACTGCTTTTTTGGTGGATAACCTGTTGATAAGTCTTTAAAGTTATCCACATACCCTATATTTTAAGTCTTGAGTTATCAACCTAACAGCTTGTTTTTTTTAGACTCTTTTTTAAGTCTTTTTAAATTCATGCACCCCTTAAAATTTTTTGTGGGTAAGTCTATTTTCGACAAATAACAAGTGTGTAATTGTTATTCATTTTAATCACATTATCAAGCCTTTATCGAAGCAAGCAAAAGTAATGAGGAGGCGCTAGAATGTTAAAAAAATGTAAATCCTTTTCTGTGTTGGTATTGTCGGAAATAAAAATAGTTCAATTTACTAATTCGGTAGTTTATAATTGAGGTTATCTTTGAGGAGAAAACCATGGATAATCAAGAAACATCATTACCTAAAGAAGAGAATAAAACTGAACCGATAGTCTTTGAAAAATATGATACCAAAGGATTCTTTAAGTCAATGCTCTTCGGTATTCTTCTGGGAATAGCTATCATTGTTCCCGGAATATCAGGAGCTGCCATTGCTATTATTTTTAAGGTCTATGACAAACTGCTGTATGCTGTCAGCAATATTTTAAAGAAGTTCAAAACCTGCTTTATGTTCCTGCTACCGATTCTTTTAGGATTTGCCGTTGGTTTCTTAGCTGGCTTCTTCGCGGTTCAGAAACTGCTTGATCTGATACCGTTTGCTATTATTCTGAATTTTGCCGGTCTGATGATTGGTTCCTATCCTTCTGTTTATAAGGAAGTCAAAGGTGTGAAGAAAGACGGTAAGAGAATTGCTATGATGGCTATTGGGTTTGTGATTCCCTTGATTATTGCCGGTATCACTCTCTTCTTAGCCAGAGATTCCGTATTCGCTAATCCTAACCGTCTCGAGGAAGTTGTCCCTGAGGGTTATTACGCCACTCAGGTCTTCGGTGAGACCTTTGCTCCTTGGCTGTATTTTGCTGCCTTCCCTGTTGGTTTGGTTCTGGGAATCACTCAGGTTATTCCAGGATTATCAGCCACAGCCTTCCTGATGATGATTGGTTGGTTCACCGCTTTAGTTGATACTATTCACTTTGATTATCTGACTACTCATCCTCTGATCCTGGTTGTTCTCATCATCATGCTGATTGGTGCTTTGGTGGGATTCTTTATTGCTAGTAAGCTGATGACCAAACTCTTTGAGAAGAATCGCGACCTGACCTATCATGGTATTGTCGGTCTCTCCTTTGGTTCAATTCTCTGTCTCTTCATTTCTCAGGATATCTTCCGCTCCGGATATGTTGCCTGGTATTATGACATTGTCAATACAGGGGCTCTGACTTCTACTCATGTTGTTGATATTTCTTTAGGTGCTCCCTTAATCATTATCGGATTCCTTCTGGCTTTCTTCCTGGTTAAGTATATGGATCATCACGAAAAGAAACAGGAAAAATAAAAAAACAGGCTATTAAGAGATTTGTTTCTTAATAGCCTGTTTTATTTTTTAGAAGTTAATGGTGTAGGAACAGTATTTTTCGTTGTTGAAGACGCTTTCGTTAGGGAACTGAGAAGAATAGGAAGCTAAAGAGAAGGAAGAACCAGTTGCAAAGAAGCTCTTGGAACTGACAACACTGGTAGAACTGAGGAATCTCTTATCAGCTGAGATAAGTCGGATTTCATCGTAGGGATCAAATGAGGGATCAGCTCCGTATCCGGTGGATTCCGCTCGGGAACCTGATTCGGAATTGCTGATGATTTTGGCTAAGGCATGTTCAGTATCAGTCAGAGCATCATCCGGATCATCATAGAAGACAGGAGTGCTATTGTTATAGTAGCAAAGGCGGTTATCAACATGATAGATTCTTCCGGCTTTGGCATTGACGGAAGAAACACCGTAGGCATCGAATCCCTGAGAATAGAGATTCTGATTAGTGTAATAATCGACAACTAAGTATTCATCGAAGGAATTGAAGATGGCTTTGCCATCATCATCAGTTTTAATGACTTTGTCATCGTAAGGGATGATGACCATCGTATCTTTCCACTGGCAGGATTTGATGGTTATAGTCGCATTTCCGTAGACAATATAAGGTTTAACCCAGCCATAAAGCAGTTTACTGTAGGGGCTATGATCACCGACATTATAAGACATCATGTCATATAAGCCGACAGGGTTGTAGCTGTTGACACCATAAGAATAATAGTCATTGAGTCCCAGCATATGTCCGGTTTCATGAATGAGAACATGGGCATCGCAGTTCTTGTTGTCATAGCTGCCCGTGCCATAGACAGTATCATTCAGGAAGGAGATGCCGGCCCAGCCAAAGTTGTTGACAACGGGTGCTCCGACTACTCCGCTAGCCATGGTGGTAGTTGAGAAAGCCCAGAAGCAAGAGTTGGAATTGGTTGGTCCCATGTAGATCATCCACATACCGTCAATCAGTCCATCGTTATCGGAATCGAACTTTGAGAGATCGTATCCGGCTACTTCTTCCGCCCAATTGGCGGCTAAGACTGCTAAGTTGGAAATACTGCTTTCTGTGAATCCGGAGATTTTTGAGAAGGCCGTATCATAGGCTCCCGGATAAAGATAATCAGTGATGGCACCGGTGAAATTCAAGGCGCCATAGCTGGCTTTATAGTAGTAGGATCTTAAGGATTCGAAGTAAAGGTCTTTGCTTTTTCCGAAGAAGGCTCTTTCAATAAGGTCAAGATTATTTTCGGTGGCCATGGATTCATAGCCAGGAACTACGACTGGAACAACTAACATGGGGACATCACCGGTTGTTGGGGTGTAATTCCAATTGATGTAATTGTTTCGGCCATAATCACTGATGGTGAAATTGTTGACAACCTGATCCGGTGAATAATATTCATCGGTTTTTCCTGTTGTTCCGACCGTCTCGTTTTTGATGGTCAAAGTAATGGTAGTGTCATCCTGAACGGTTGTCATACTGTCATCAGGATAGGTTGTTGGTCCGGTGATTCCGTTTCTGACAAAGATATAGAAGGAAGTTGAGATGTCTTCATCATTGTCATAGATGACAGTGACTTGCTTGGAACCGCTGGCAGAGAAGGTAGTCTGAGAAGTTAAGGGTTCTTCATCAACGAGGAACGAACATTGGGATGAAACTTCCTCGGTTCTTCTGGTGGTGACATTATCAGCGTTGACATAGGTAGTTTTTAAAGTGACCGCAATTCCATCCGAAGAAAAAGCATCACCGATGGAATAGGTGGTTTTATCAGGTTGGCTGGTAATACTCAGTGTCTGTTTGAAATTGGTTGATCCCCAGATTCTAACGGAGAAAGAAAGACTTTCCAGACCAGTCTTGGAGACAATCAGGTTATGACGTCCTTCTTCAAAAAGAAGCATTTCCTGATCAACTGCTTTTTTGCCGTTGTCTTCCCAGGTCAGGGTGTAGTCAGTGATGTCAGTATAGACTTCATTGTCATTGACCTGAACCTGAAGTTCGGAAAGATCAAGCAGATCATATTTTGAATATTCACGGTTTGGATAACTGGCAATAACCATTATGGGATCAGCTTTTGGGGTTTCTGAAGCCGATGTGGAATCAGAGACGGAGATGCTGGCAGAATCAGAAGCAGAGGTTGAGGGATTCACCGTTGAGCAGGAACAGAAGAAAAATGCTGAAACGAGAATCAGCGGTAATGTTTTTTTAAGTTTCATATAGGCCTCCTAAAGCAATGAACATTATAGAGTCATTTGCTTTAAATGAAAATAAAAAGGATTAGTCATTTTTTTAATTGTTGTTATTTTTTAGAAAATACAGAGCGGGAAGGCTGTCAATCGGTGAAAAAATCAGTAATTTGCCTTCTTTGACCGAAATGACGGCTTCTTTTGGTGACTGGGGAATGAATTCATTGGAGACACCTAAAGGAACTGAATTTGATAGAACGGCGTTATTAAGAGTGTATTTCAGATTTTTCTCATCGACACCCTTAGCTTCATTATCTAATGAGAAGACCGAGATTCTTCCCTGAGATCCTAAACGGAAATGGAATTCCTCATTATTTAGGATAAAAAGAACATTCTCATTATCAGCGGTATAAAGATAAGAATTGATTCCCTGGTCTTTGAGATAACTAAGAATCTGAATATTGCCGATGGTATGGTCAATCTTCTGACCTAAGCATCCGAAAAGGTGAATATTCTTATAGCCGCGGCTGACGAGGTTCTTGACGGCAAAGAAGACATCCGTGTCATCTTTGATAGGATTGAGTTTGATGATATTTCCAGGTGTTTTGATCATTGACTGATTAAGAGTGTCAAAGTCTCCGACTAAGGAGTCAGGCTCACATTCGGCTTTCAGAAAATGGTAGTAGCCGCTATCACAGGCAACTGTGTAAATCAGTCCGCAAATTTTTCGGATGAAGCTGACATCGGATACGGATGAACCACCAAAGATGGCAGCTGTTTCTGTGTTTGTTTTCATTCTATTATTCCTGGGAGAGTAAAACCGTTGATTTTAGCAAGGTCGTAATCTTTCTTTTCTTGTTGATAGTCTTTCTTTTCAATATCGATTTGAATCATTCCTAAGTATCCGCCTTCCAAATGGCTGAGACTGGCTTTTTTATAGTATTGGTAGGCTAAATCGATATTTTTATCAAATAACTGACCTGAATGAAGAAGCTTTGCGTATTCCAGAAGGGCGGGAGGATATTCGTAATGAATAGCCAGATTCAGGTATTTTCTTTTTTCAATGTCCAGTTTACTGAGACAGTAGAGATAGTAATATCCGATTTTATTGCCTTCCTTCAAAGCTAGGTTAACCTGATTCAAGGCTTCTTCCCGAGTGATTCTGAAGGGAAACGAAGTTTCATCGAGGTAGGATCTGACTAAGGCCAGATGATTCATTCCACTGAAACTGGACGAAGTCCTCAGAATGGCTTCAATATCATTGATTTTCTCTTGGCTGGAGAACGGGTCGATGGCTGCCAGCAGAAGTTTTCGTAGGAGTTCGCGCTGTGAAATTTTCTTTTCCATAATAAATATATTTTACTCTATTAGTATGTTATCTTGAAAGAAAGAAAGATACTAGTTAAAATATATATGCCTACAAAATCAAAGGTACATAAATATGGACACAATTGTCGTCAGAGCGTTAGCAAAGATTAACCTAGCTATAGATGTTCTTGGAAGAAAAGAGAATGGCTATCATGATATTGATATGCTTACTGTTCCTCTCAAACTACATGATTCAGTTGAGATTACTCCGCTTGGAAATACTGGTGACACCTTTTTATATTGCGATGATCCCAGCATTGAATGTGATGAATCAAATTTAGCTTACAAAGCTTTGGAAGAAATAAATAAGACTTTTTCCATTAAAGGAAACTATCGAATCCTTCTTTATAAGAAGATTCCGGTAGAAGCTGGATTAGGCGGAGGCAGTGCTGATGCTGCCGCTGTCATTCGTGCTTTAGATCATTTCATTCCGGCTTCAGCTGAGAAGAATCAGAAAATCAACGAATTAGCCATGCGGATTGGATCGGATGTTCCGTTTTGTCTGCTTGATAAGCCAGCCCGTGTCAGGGGTATCGGTGAAATTATTGAACCTATCAAAGTCAAGATTCCTTACTTTGTCATGATTGTTAAGCCTAACTACGGCTTATCAACCAAGTCAGTTTATGAAGCCTATGATCTGATTGAGGATAGCATCCGTCATCCTAACATTGATGAACTCATTCAAGGTTTGGAAACCGGTAATGAAGATCTGATTAAGAAAAATATGATTAATGTTCTGTCTGTTCCCGCCATTAAGGCTTTGCCTTTGATTGGCGATTTATTGGAAGAGATGGTTATGATGGATTTGCCTTTATGTGGTATGAGCGGTACTGGTTCTGCCTGTTTTGCCCTTTCCAAAGATAGAAGGCATCTTGAAAGAGCTGCCCATATTTTCGAAAAAGAAGGAAATAATGTCATTATTTCCCAGTTCAACCTTGATGATAAGATCCATAGTTAAGTTTATCATGGGTTTAACTACCCGGAAAATGAAGAAGAATGATGATGAAACCGCAAAAAAAGTTAAGCCGGTGACAGGAGTCTGTGTTACTGACTACCCTTATATTGCGGATAATAATTCCAATCATCATTTTAACTATGTCCGTCAGTCTGGAAAAGAAAAGCTACCTTTAATCATCGATATTCATGGCGGTGCCTGGATCTATGGTGATAAAGATCTTAATCTGAATTATGCTAAATGGAATGCCCAGTTTGGTTATGCAGTCGCATTGCCGACTTATACTTTGGCTTTCAAAGCTACTTTAAGGGATATGATTCAGGAGCTTTTTGCCTTTATCAGCTATCTACTGGAAAATTCACAATCCCTGAATTTTGATACTGACCGGATTTATCTGACTGGCGATAGTGCCGGCGGACATCTCTGTACCTTAATTCTTGCCTGTAATCAGAGTGAGGAAATGCAGAGAATCTATGGTGTCAGTCATTTGGACTTTGACATCAAAGCCTGCTATCTATGTCATCCAGTCTGTAATCTAAAGACAATGCCGGTTGTTCCCGGAAATGACTTTGTTGATGCTCATGGCCGTGATACTTTATTAAGCATGCTATGCGGAAAAGACTATAAAAAAGACGGAAATAAGCTGATTGATTACTGTGATATCAATGATTACATTAAATTTCTTAAATCCATGCCTAAGACTATCATTAGTTCCTCAAAAGGAGATGGATTTAACTTTTCGACTGAAATAACGTATAATCTTCTTAAGAAACATGGCGTTAATGTAACTTATCTCTATCTGTCTGATTCTTCCTTCCCTCATGTCCACAATGTCACTGTTCCTGATGATAAGGAATCTGAATTCATCAATAAGAACGTTCTTAATTTTTTTAAGTAGTTTAATACCGGAGGTATATCTATGATTAAAGCTGTAATATTTGATTCTGATGGTGTCTTAGTCAATACCGATCAATATCATTATCTTTCCTGGAAAAAGATTGCTGATAAGGAAAACATCTATTTTGATGCTGACATCAATAATCAGCTAAGAGGAATTTCTCGCGAAAACTGTCTTAATGTTATTCTTAAAAGAGCGGAAAAGGATTATTCCGATGAGGAGAAAGGTCTTCTTCTGGATGAGAAAAACCGCATCTATCACGAATATCTGGAACAGATGACAAGTGATTCAGTTGCCCCAGAAGTCATTGCAACAATCGATTGGCTGAAGAAAAAAGGCCTGAAAGTCGCTGTCGGTTCCTCCTCGAAATCTACCAGAGGTGTTCTTACAACCGTCGGCTTAATTTCAAAGTTTGATGCCGTTGTCACTGGCGAAGATGTCGAGAATGTTAAACCTAGTCCGGATATTTTCTTAGCCTGTGCTAAGAAACTTGACTGTGAACCGGCTGATATTCTGGTTGTCGAGGATGGTGTTTCCGGAATCCAGGCGGCTGTCAATGCTGGCTTTGTGACTTGCGGAATCGGAGAAGCGGAGAATTATTATCAGACTGAGTATCCTATCGGCAATATCAATGAAGTCATGCTCATTGTCACTAAAATAAATAAGAATAGTAAATAATTTGTTTTTTTTTCTAAAAAATGACACTTATCATTAACAATCATTACATATTCTTGTTTACAAAATATCAATATTAGTTTATGATTATTTAACTTTAAAGAAAGAGATTATAAAAATATGGACCCAAGACTTGAAAAATTAGCATCATTAGGATGCGATATGCCATCTGCTATCGAAAGATGTGTTGATGATGAAGAATTTCTGATTGAAAACATTGTCTTCTTTATGGATGATGAATCTTTTTCTCAGCTCAAGGAAGCTCTCGATGCTAAGGATTTAGCTAAGGCTTTTGATGCTGCCCATGCTTTGAAGGGTGTCTCCGCTAATTTAGGATTAACTACTCTTTTTAATGCTATTGTCGCAATTGTTGAACCTTTAAGACATAAGGAAGAAGCTGACTATGCTTCTCTATATCTTGAAATCATGAAGAAGAAAGAAGAAGTTTCTTCAATCATCCATTCCTAATCAAGAAATCAAGAGCTATCAGAAATGATAGCTTTTTTGGTGGAATTTAATTACAAAGGAAAAAAGAAACCAACGGTTTTTTGACAAGTTAGCTGATTTCTGTCTAAGTCTAGGTAAAACTCAAGGATTGCTCTAGTATCAAAAGTAAGAATGTTGTAAAATATTTTCCGTACTTCGGAGGATAAAAATGAAGCTAGAAAACGATGCCGTTCTTTATTGCTTGAGTGCCAATAAGGAGTTAGCCAAGAAGGTTAGTGAAGAATTGAACATTAAGCTTAGTGAAGTCCGTCTCGAACATTTCCCTAGTGGAGAAATTCTGGCTTGCCCTACTGACTGTGTCAGAGGCAAGAGAGTCTACATCATTCAGTCTACCTGTCCTCCTGTCAACGAAAACCTTAT
>JBAXZU010000034.1:0-14122 GCA_041670225.1 Bacilli bacterium
TATCGAAGCCGGAGTCAAAGTCAGAGGAAACTACACAGCCAATTACGAAAAGAAACCTTTGAGAATCAAATTCAATAAAAAGCAGAAAATGTTAGGCCTCAACCAAGATGCCAAAGCAAAAAGCTGGGTCCTTTTAGCCGACTATAAAGATTCATCCCTGCTGAGAAATGCCTTATCTTTCTATTTAGGAAATACGATTCTTTCATCAGATGACTACTACAGTGCTGATTTCATTCCTGTCAATGTCACCATCAACAACGAATATTGGGGAATGTATCTGTTAACTGAACAGCAGCAGATAAATGAGTACCGGGTTAAGATTGATGATGTGGAAGACCGGGATGATTATCAGGGAAATGACATCGGCTATTTCTTTGAATATGATGGCTACTATACTGAAGAAAAAGAAGACCCGACTTTCAAAATCAAATATCAGAATCATGCTTCCTACCAGACCTATCAGAAGAACTGGGTTCAGCCTACTCAGGATGGCTATACCATTAAAAGCACGATAAATAGTGACAGCCAGAAAAGCTTCATCAACAACTATCTCAATAACATCTATAACATCTGCTATCAAGCCATTGAGAAATCATCATTCCGTGAATTCACTCTCAACTACACCGGAATCAATCCCAGCCCCATCAAAGACTGCGAAAAAGTAGTCTCTCAGGTCATCGACATTGATTCCCTGGTTGATATGTATCTTCTTCAGGAATTAGCCTGTGATGCTGACATTGGCTGGTCTAGCTTCTATCTCAGTGTTGATATGTCAGACAGCGGAAACAAGCTTTTGACTTTCCAGGCTCCCTGGGACTTTGATTCTGCCTTTGGACTTAAGAAAAATATTGTCGAATCAGCAAAAGGAATGTATGCTTCTGAAAGCACTAATCCGTGGATGTCATTATTTATGAAATGTTCTTGGTTCCAAAAACGTGTTTCTGCCAAATGGGCTGAATTAGTCAAATACAAAATCTTTGATAAGACAATTGAAATGATTGATACATATCCAGTCAAATATGAAGAATCCTATAAAAATAACTTCAAGCGTTGGCCAAATTCAATTGGCAGCAATTCTTCCGACGAAGTAAGGGATGATATCAGAAGCCTTAAAACCGAAAAAGAATGTTCACTTCAGCTTAAAAACTGGTATAAGGACAGAATCAGCTATCTGAATTCTATCTTTGCCGCTTAAAAAAATATAGGACAGCAATTTCTTGCTGTCCTGTTTTTATTTTTCTAAAGTCAAGTAATCAAAATAGATTCCGGCTTTTTTATTAACGATTCTAAGATGATTCATGCCTGCAGATAATTCAATGACTCCGACCTCGATTTTTTCAAACACCGAATATCTAGTTAATGTCGGAATGCTAACACCACTAATATCAATTCCAGAAGAATTGAATTCCAAAGCAAAATAATCATTGGCTATTCCTTGACTATTACCCAAAGAAAGGACAAAAGAAAGAGTCATTAATCTGGATGAATCACTGACAAAGAAGAAATCCAGATAGGATGATGAAACATTGTTAGCCACACATTTCTCACCACTGGCATTTATAGAATACCAGCCATAAGCTCCCTGATTAATCAGAATGGATTCCATTTCAGTTTTCAGGCTATTGGATTGACCAGTAAACTGTTCTTTTCCTAAAATCATTGTATCAAGATTGAAATTTCCGGTGAAGGAATAAATCCTGATAGTGTTTTTTCCCGCAGTCAAATGAATACTTCCTAGATAGAAAGTATCATAGACATGGTATCCGCCCGTATTCCGGATTTGATTAGCAGAAGTATCAACCGTAACGTCATTGACTGAAGTCTCAAGAATCCTATCACTGTTCTGAGTTAATCCGACATAAGACATTGACAGATAAAGTGAAACAGTATCATCAATCTTCGAGTTAACGGAAAATTCAGCATATGAATCAATATACAAATATCCGACGGCTTTTCCTCCTGATGCGGAAGAGGAGCTGATAATCTGAGCCTCTCCAAATAATTGTGCCTCTTCAGCTTCAAAAGCCTCATTAGTGGACTTAGAAGAATGATTAATCTCGTTATTCAATGACAGATAATCAACATAGAAGCTTCCAGAGATAGCACGGATGGAAATGCTGTTTTCACCTTTAGAAAGACTAATACTGCCATAATCCAATGAAAAATAGGAAAAAGAAATATCAGTTTCATCTTTTTCAATTGCTGTTCCATTGACTTTAACCTCAAACTGAGGAATTGCCCCTTCCTGAGCAGCCCTGATTTTCACATTCAAGGAAGTCTCAGCTTCCTTAGCCGAAGAAATAAAACAGTTAAGGGTGTCCTCAGGATTTGAAAAATAAGAAGCAAAAGTCCCACTGGCTGAAAGATCGTTGACTACCAATGAACCATTATTCGACATATTCTCAGCTTCAAAAACCTGCCTGGCATCATTAGGATCAAATTCAAAATACTGATCAGCAATCACATTACGGTCGGCTTCCGGTTTATAGCGGCTTTTCAAAGCCAAATAATCGATTTTATATAAATCCGTTAAGGAAACTAAGCTAATAGTGTTTTTTCCTTCATTAAGATGAAGGGCAGCAATATCATTATCAATAAAATCATATTCATTGTAATTGCTCTGAACCTGTGAAGTCAGGGCTATTTCATTGCCATTAAGAATAAGTGAAAAAAGATGGTTAGCCTCAATTGATTTTTTACTTGAAGAAACATAGGATGAATGAATTGTAAACATACATAAAGTTGATGAAGCGCTTGTAACAGTCATTGAAATTGATGATCCGTTCTTTAAGTTGCTTACTGCCTCACACCCTGAAGCTGAGACTGAATCAATGATTTTACAGTCGCCTGTCAAAGAAAGATCTTCAGCCTCGTAAAGCTGACCTCCCAAATCATCTGAATACTCCCCAGTCTTTGTCTGATTCACATACTGATTATAGGAATAGGAAGGAAAAGAGTCACTGCTATTGGTTCTGTCAATAGCAATAAAAGTAACTAAGCCTCCGGCAACTAAGGCAAACAGAGAGGCAGCGGTCATAAAGAAGGCAAATACACTTGGTTTCTTTTTCATAAAGTCGCCTCCTTAACCGGAAGAGTAATGATGACATGGAACATGTCATCCATAATCATAAAATCAATCTGTCCGTCATATTTCTCGACAATATTGCGGATGGATTTCATTCCATAGCCATGATTAACAGTGTCACCCTTAGTCGTCTTAATTTCTTCCTGGGATCCGATTTCCTTGCCTTCATAATAGTTTTCACAATGGATATTGATAAAGTTATTGATTCTCTTGATTGTCAATGAGATAAAACGTTTGTCTTTATTGACGGTATTTTCATATTCAAGAGCGTTATCCAGAACATTGGTAAAAAGAGAATACATATCAGTATCATCAATGAAAGCCAGTCCCTTGCCATCAACCATGCTAGTCAATTCAACACTGTTCTTCTGACAGCGAAGAGAAAATGAGGAAAGGATGACATCAAAGGTATCATTTCCGGTCTTAACCACCGAATCATAAATATGAATTGAATCCTCTAACTGATTCATCATTTTATCGGTAACAGTTCCTTGCTGTCGATAATCACGGATCTGATGTCGGAGATCATGACATTTGATATTGATGATATCAATACTTTCCTTCTGCATTTCCAAATGCTTTTTATCTTCATTCCACAGTTCACGGACAACCATCAGTTCCAATTCACTTTGACCCTGTCTCATAAGTGCATAAAAAATAAAGAACATCATCAGAATATAAAAGAAATCAATCAATGACAGAAGAAGCAGATACGCATCGGAAGTATAAGAAATATAGGACTGCATAACCTGAAGAAGCAAATTGATAAAAATGAATATTCCAAAGAACCAGTAATTGATATCCAAGAAAATCTGAGAATTACGGTTAATTTTATTTTTGGCAAAGACAACATAGATGATTAGGAAAATCAGCAGGGAAAAGCCAAACTCAATCAGCAGTGAGGCATAGTAAGGCAATTCACTTTCAGTTAAAAGGAAAGAATAGGAAATCAAGCCAGCAGAAACGCTTGACATATAGACACCTAAAGCTGAAATAATTAGGAAGAAAAAGGAAGCTTTCAGATCTATTGTGAATATTTTCGGAAGGAAAAAAGCATATCCGATTAAAATTGTGGCCACAAAAACCGAGATTAGATAATCAGAAAAATGCTTTCCGATAGTTGAAGCAATAACCGTGAAAACAATTAATAAGGCCAAAGACATAGCACCAGAAATAATGATATATTTTTTATATTTTGATTGTAGTTCATTCTTATATGAAGATAAGATGGTAAATGAAATAGCTTCAATCAATTTAAGGAAAACAGTCAACAAAAATTCGGTATTCATTTAAAAACCTACGAATCTGTTATAACGAGACATGAATTCTTTTTTCTTAGAATGGGAAATAGCAATCTTGATATTATCGTTATTAAGATAGATAGTATCCTTGACTACGGAAGAGACATATTTGAGAGATACAATCACGGAATGCGAACAACGGCAGAAGCTTTCAGCCGGAAGTGAGGCTTCCGCTCCGGAAATTGTTCCCCAGACATCAATATCACCATCCTTGGTATGGTAAATAAGTAAGTGATCGGAAATCTCAATATAATAAATAGAGGAAAGCAGAAGTTTCTTCATTCCCCCTCCTGTTTTGAGAATAATCTCATTTTCCTGATTCTTATCAATAATTCTCAAAGTCTTTTTCATCAAGGCAGAAAAACGGGAATACTTGATTGGCTTTAAGACATAATCAATAGCATCGACAGAATATCCCTGAATGGCATATTGAGCCATATTTGTGACAAAAATCAAAGCTACATCGCTATCTTCGTTTCTTAGTTTCTCAGCTACCTGAATACCATTCATTCCTGGCATCTCAACATCCATGAAAATCAAATCGTAGTCTTTATCATGATCTAAAAATGAAAAGCCCTCTTTGAATAAACGGGTTTCAAAGACTATGCCATTTTCTTTTGAAAAGGCATTAAGGCAATCCATAAGGGAATTGCTGGCTTCTTCTTGATCCTCAACAATGGCAACTTTAATTTGTGTTTTCATTTTTCTATGTTTTTCAGTATTTTCAAAGATATTAACATTGAAGTTTTTAGGTGTCAATCACTTAATTACGAAAAAAACTTAAGCCTTAACGAATTATTAGGAGTGAAATCGGCTATAATTAATAAAATAATGTTAGCGCTTTCGAATAAGGGGGAGTAATGCATAAAATTTTTTGGTCACTGATTCCAACTGGTATCCTTCTTCTTTCATCCTGTGTCAATGAGAATAGTCCTGACATCTCAGTAAGCACACCAGAGATAGAATTATCAGCTCTCAGCATCAAAAATATGCCTTATAGAACTCAATATTTTGAAGGCGAAAGCTTTTCAAGAGC
The DNA here is from genome assembly GCA_041670225.1 of Bacilli bacterium. GTDB lineage: Bacteria > Bacillota_I > Bacilli_A > RFN20 > CAG-288 > Enterosoma. Next base: position 5,423 of record JBAXZU010000034.1, read on the forward strand.
CGGAATGCAGATATTGGCAACATTTTCTGATCAATCACAACTGATTGTTCCCAATACTCAGCTTTCCTTATCCACCACTGGGGGACTAACCCTCGATACCGATAAGGTAATTGCCAGTTATCTCTCAAGATCAATTGAAATTCCCATTTCAGTTCTTCCAATGTCTCTTGAAAAACTGACGGTCTCCTCGCTTCCTTATACTACTACCTATGCCAAAGGACAGTATTTTGCCTTCAACGGCCTAAAAATCCTGGCCACTTCCAAAAACGGTGTTGACTTTTCTCTTAATGAAGAAGATTACCAGCTTTCAATTTCTGGCTATACCTCTTCACTAGCAGATGAAATCACCCTAGAAAGCGGAACCTATCAAGTTGACGTCTCAGCTTATGATTCAACCACCTCCTTTGCAATCCAAATCGTCACTGGCTACAAGATTGAAGCCGAAGATATTCTCTTTTCTGAACCTGACTCAGAAACTAAGAGTTATGTCAGAGTCCGAAATCAGCCGGGAACCAATTATCTGACACAGCCCAATTCATTTGGTGGTATCAGAAAAATTGAGGATGAAACCGCCCTATTAGCTTCCAGCAATTCCTACTTAGGAGATATTTCCCTCAACAATGTGATTGATTTCTTCTTCTATTCCGAGCAGACACAGATGGCTGATATCAATTTCCGTGCCTCATCCTGCTATCTGACAAAAGGTGATGGCTGGGATCCGATAGCTATGGGAGATGAATTAATCAGCCGACTATTCACTGCCTCTTTCAATGGTGATGATGCCGTCATTGACCAGAATGCCTATCTTCCCGGAAAAGAAAGTACTGATGGCCAAATTGACATGAGTCTTTGGGTCAATTGGCAGACAGTCAATTTCTCTCACATGCAGGTCAATAAGGGATGGAATATGGTTTCCTTCAATGTCATTTCCGATTATGTCAATTATTTAGGCTATTTCTGTTCATTCAATTTCGATTACTTATCCGTAAACTTAATCTAAAAGTTTATTTATTAAGAAAGGATTAACTATGAAAACAAATAAGATTGTCTCAATCGCATCTATTTCAGTCATCGCCGCTGCCATGGTTGCTGCCAACTGTGTTGCCGCTTATTATGCTCCAATGATTACCACCTTTATGTGTGGTACCGGAACTAACTTCGATAATGAAGACTTCCAGCAGGCAGCCAATAGCAGTGATGCACTTTGCAAGGATATTGCCAGAGATGGCATTGTCCTGATGAAGAATGAAAACAACACCTTGCCATTGAGCTATGCCGAAGGAGCCCAGAAGAAGATTAATCTCTTTGGCTGGTCTTCAACCAATCAGGGATTTTTACTCTCCGGAATCGGATCAGGATCATCCACAATTTCCGATAGCAAGAAAGTATCATTAATTGATGCCTTCAAAGCTGATGACTATGAAATCAATGAAGATTTAGTCAAATTCTATAACAAGTATGATTCCACTAATTACGGATATAATTCCAGCCGAATCAAGCTTGTTGAACCAAATTTAGAAGATTATGATGCCTATGACCCATATCTTATCGACGATGCTATCGATTTTTCAGATACAGCTGTCGTCGTTATTTCCCGAATCAATGGTGAAAATGTTGGCGAAATTCCGCTCAAGCAGAACAAATCCAATAATCAGGGAACTGATGAAAGCCGAACCTATCTTGAGCTTTCCACCCAGGAAGAAGATCTTCTTTCAATGTGTGGTGACTGCTTTAATAATGTCATTGTCGTCATTAATTCCACTAATCAAATGCAGTTAGGATATCTCAATGATCCTAGAATCGATGCCGTTCTCAATGTCGGAATTATGGGACAGTCCGGTGCAACCGCCATTCCAGAAATTCTTGATGGTTCTATCAACCCTAGCGGACATCTCACTGATACTTATGCTTACGACTATACCAAAGAGCCGAGTTTTGCCAACAAATTCAAAAACGGAAACCACATTGCCTATACTGAAGACATTTATTTTGGTTACCGTTGGTATGAAACTGCCGACACCGAAAACTATTTTGCTGATGAAACCCTGACTGGCTATGATGTCAACGGCCAAGAAAAAACTCTTACCGGATATGATGCCATGGTTCAGTATCCTTTCGGTCATGGCTTATCCTATACCACCTTTGACTGGAAGGTTGAATCAGTAAAAATCACTAATGGTGAAGCTGAAACCACTTATTCTTCAACTGATAATAAATTAGTTAAGAATTCTCATGTTGATATTTCTCTCTCCTGCACCAACACTGGTGATGTTTCTGGAAAAGATATTATTCAGCTCTATTATTCAGCTCCTTATGAAGTCGGAGAAATCGAAAAATCATCAATCAATTTAGCTGATTATGCAAAGACTGTCGAACTTGAACCTGGTAAGACTCAGACTAACATCCTTGTCTCCCTTGACAGCTATGACATGGCTAGCTATGACTGCTATGATCTGAATGAAAATGATTCTTCCACTTATGAACTTGATAGCGGAGAATACATTCTCAGACTGATGGAAGATTCTCATACTGCCAAGAATATTGAAGCTGGAAGCACCTATACTTTCAAAGTTGATAATGACATTGTCTTTGACACTGACCCAACTACTGGCGAAACTATCGAAAACCGTTTTACCGGAGAAGATGCCTATGCCGGCACTCCAATTGATGGTTCTACCGTCTACACTAACCCTAGTGATGCTCCTGTCTATCTGACCAGAAGTGACTTTGTCGGAACTTTCCCTCAGAACAGAATGAAGACCCCCACCAATTCTTCCGCAGTCTCTGCCGCCAACAGCTACACCAATACTTCTTTCAATCAGTCAGTTATGCCTACAACTGGCGTAAATAGCAATTTGTATCTCAGAACTAAGGAAGATGGCAGCAAAGCGACCATGAATGATCTTATCGGCAAAGGTGATAAGACCATCATCAATGATGCCTTAGTTCAGAAAATCGGTAAAGACTACAACTGTTCAGAATTAGATCAGATAGTTGACCAGATGTCAGTCAGCGAATTGTTCACTACTGTTGAAGATTCCGGATTCGGAACCCCAGCTATTGAATCAATCGGAAAATCAAAGAATCTCGATTATGATGGACCTGCCGGTTTCAACGCCAATACTCAAGGTGTTACTTCTGGTGAATGGACTGCCTTCCCTAATGAAACCCTTATTGGACAGACTTGGTCAAAATTCTTAGCCAAACTCATGGGTCAGTCCATGGGACTTGAAGGACAGGCCACCGGCTTATCCGGATGGTATGCTCCTGGTGTCAACCTTCATCGTTCACCTTACAACGGACGTAATTACGAATATTATTCTGAAGACTCCGTTCTCAGTGGATACATGGCTGCCAATATTATTCTTGGTGCCAAATCTAAGAATCTGTATGTCTATCTCAAACACTTTACCTTAAGTGAGCCAGGAGACAATGCCCGTAATCTCAACACTTGGCTTACTGAACAGAATTTCCGTGAAATCTATCTCAAGCCATTTGAAATCGCCGTTAAGAAGGGCAAAGCCAATGCCATGATGTCTGCTTTCAATTACATCGGTGGCGTCTGGGCTGGTGCCAATAAGGCCATGAATATCGATATTCTCAGAAATGAATGGGGATTCGAAGGCAGCATGATTACTGACTGGTCTGATGGTGCCGGTTCTATGAATACCGGAAAGGGTGTCAGAGGCGGAAACGATATCTGGCTTAATCCAGTTTCCGGAAATAATGCTTCTCACCTTTCTTCTTCAAGTGCAACTGATGTCTATTGTGCCAAGATGGCTTCCAAGAATGTCATCTTCACTTACTGCAACACTTATACTTTCTATAAGAATTATGTCGCTTCCGAAGATGAAAATACTATTGAAATCACCGAAATCACTACTGTTACTCCCTTTGCCTGGTGGATTCCACTTTTAGCCGGAATTGATGTTCTTGTTGCCGCTGGCTTAGGATGCTGGCTCTACTTTGTTGTAATTAGGAAGCCCAAGAAGGCTTAGAAAGGACAAATATGAAGAAAATTGTCAGACAGATAACTTTCTCTGTTCTCTCCTTAGTATCTATCGGTGCCCTTATTGCTGCCGATAGTGTCTATAACACTTACCGAACTGATATCATTGGCTATCTCTGCCCTCCCATCATTGATCAGGATGCAGCTAGTGTTGCTGCCAGTTCCGGAAAAGATTTAGCTCAAAAAGTCGAAGAAGAAGGCATTGTCATGGTTAAGAACGATGGCACCTTGCCTCTTTCCACCTCCAACGTTTCCAAAGTCAACATCCTTGGCTTTGGAGCCGTTCAGTGGATCTATGGCGGTTCCGGTTCCGGACGAGTCCTCTCACAGAACGGTGACTCTAACTGGGACAGCAATATTGACATAGCTGATGCCTTTGACGAATACGGAATCGATGTTAACACTGACTTGCTTGACTATTACAAGAGTTATGCCAGTGTCTCCCACGATATTGATTCACTGAACTTCAATGTCGATACCACACCCTATCGTTTCGGACTGAAAGATCCCGATGTCAATGAATCTGCTTATTCAAGTCTTTTAGACCAAGCTATTGATTATTCTGATACGGCTATTGTCGTTATTGGCAGACAAGGCGGCGAAAGCGAAGATATGCCAGCTGTCCAGTATAAGAGCAAGCCCACCCAGACAACTGATACTGAACGCCATTCTCTCCAGATTTCCACTGAAGAGGAAGATCTTCTCTACTATGCTAACGACAACTTCGAAAATGTTATTGTTGTCGTTAATTCTACTAACGCCTTCCAGCTTGATTTCTTAGCTGATATGAATAATATCGACAGTTGCATGATTGTCGGTCCTACCGGTGAATATGGTGCCTTAGCTATTCCTAAAGTCATCTATGGCGAAGCTTCCCCTAGCGGAAAATTAGCAGATACTCTTCCTTATGATTTCACTCAGAATCTCAGCTACGAATATTCCGGTTATGAAGGAGTCTCCTTCTACAAGAATTATTCTGGTGCCTATGGTGTCAATCAGACAACCAATGGCGGTGTCACCAAGCGTCCTTCCCTTCCTTATCTCGATTATGTCGAAGGCATCTATGTTGGATACCGTTATTATGAAACCGCTGATGCCGAGAATTCCTTTGCCACTGAAAAGAGACAGGTCTTAGATCAGAACGGTTCCGTAAAGGAAGTCAGCGGATATGATGCTGTTGTTCAGTATCCATTCGGATTCGGTCTTTCCTACACCACCTTTGACTGGGAAATCATCGATATGTCAGTCAACAACAATTCCAAACTGACTGCTGACAGTGAAATCACTCTGACCATTTCTGTTACCAATACCGGTGATGTAGCCGGCAAGGACGTTGTTGAGCTCTATTCCACTCCTCAGTACAATGATGGCGAAGTAGAAAAATCAACCAAGAATCTGGTAGCTTTTGCCAAAACCGAAAGCATTGAACCTACTAAGAGTCAGGCTGTGACTCTGACTGTCACTGCCCGTGACTTAGCTTCCTATGACTGCTATGACAAAAATGATAATGGTTATACCACCTACGAAATAGACAAGGGTACCTATAAGCTCACCCTTGGTACTGATGCCCATAATACCAAAACCATTGATTTCCTTGGCGGAGACAAGAACGTTACTGGTGTCTTAACCTATACTGCTGATGAAGATATCATTTTAGATAAAGATTCAGTCACTAATGAAACTATCGGAAATCTCTTTACTGGTGCTGATGCCGTTGACGGAGTTTCCGTTGATGGTCTTGGAGCCGATGGTGAAAATGCTGATATTCCCTATGTCGAAAGAACTGATTTTGCAACTTTAAATGGTCCTATTCCTCAGTCTTCCACCCATGATGTTTCCACTGCCCGTGAAATGGGTGCAGAAACTCAGAAATACGTTCTCTTCAGCGGTGCCAACTCCTTAGATAAGACCAAAGCCACTGCCTGGGATAATGCCACAACTGATGAATTTGGCCAGCCTGTCAGCACCGAAGACGTCACTTTCGGAGCTTCCGGTTCCTTAAAGGTCACTTCCAACAGCGCAGTTACTGATTTAGGCTATCAGTTAGGTGCTGATTTCGATGATCCTCAGTGGGATGATCTACTTTCACAGGTCAGCTATTCTGAAGCGATGACCATGGTCAATGATGCCCATCCTAACTGCTCCGGAATTGCTTCAATTGGTATGCCAAAGCTCTACTCTCTTGATGGACCTGCCCAATGCGGTTCCTTTGCCGGAGTCTCAACCAGAGGCGTCGGTTATCCTGCTAACTGTGTTTTAGCTCAGACTTTCAGCAAGACTTTAGCTTATGAATTCGGCTTATCAATGGGTCAGGATATGAATGCCCATGGCCTTGACGGTCTTTACGGAACAGCCATCAACATTCATCGTTCTCCTTTCTCTGGCAGAAACTATGAATATTATTCCGAAGATCCGATTCTTACCGGTGATTTGGCAAGCCAGGTCACTAAGGGAATCCGTCATACCGGAAGACTTTCCTTCATCAAGCACTTTGCAGTCGCTGAAACCGAAACCAGCCGTGATTCATTGTATACCTGGTTATCAGAACAGGCTCTCCGTGAAATCTATCTTGAGCCTTTCAGAAGAGTTGTTCAGGATGGCGGTGCTAACGGAATTATGACTTCCTATAGCCGAGTCGGTGCTCTTTGGTCAGGCGGTTCTGCTGCCTTAATGAAGGGTGTTCTCAGAAAAGAATGGGGATTCAAGGGTATGGTCATCACTGATTATTCGGATAATAACCAGTTCATGAACATGGATGAAACCTTACGACAGTCCGGAACCTTAGGTATGTCAGTCTCGCTGAAATTCTCAATTGATTCCAAATCCACTCCAAGAATCAAGCAGGCCTTAAAAGATGCCGTCCATTACAATGTCTACGCCTATCTTAATTCTCAGTATTCATTAAAGGAATATAACAAGAATCCTTATGAAGGCAATACCATCACCTCAGTCGACACTAAAGAATCCTTCAACTGGGTTGACCCGATTATCATCGACATCAATATCGCTATCATTGTCTTAGCTGCCGGTCTTGTTTATTTCGGTGCATTGAATGGTCTCGGACTTAACTTCCGATTAGGAAAGAAAAAAGATGAGAAAACCGATGAACCGCTTAAGGAGGAAAAGTAAATGAAAGCCAAGAACGCTTTATTGATTGCTGTTATCGCCTTAACCGTGATTGTCTGCGGTGTAATCCCACTAGCCAGTTATCTTTCTTACCAAAGTCAGACTAAAGCCACTACCAGCGCAAACGCTATCACCTTAAGAATTGACAAATAAAAAATGGCAGCCTCGAAAGAGGCTGCTTTTTTTGTTTATCTATTTATTAAAAACTACGAAACCATTTTCTTTGAAATACTATATGATGAATCAGAATTTTTCACAATTTCATAAGTATAGGAACCATAATTAACTGGACCAAGATTATCATAAAAATGAGTCCATTCCGACCAGAATTCCCCTAAAAAGAGCTGCTGATTATACAACTTAAGAAGTCCGATTTCATTACTGGGATAATTAATCTCATCCAGATCAGTCAAAGGTACAAGAGCCTGAATATAGCCAGTAGAATCAATAGCCAAAGGATTCAAGGAATAAGAAAAATCACTCGTACCCTGTTTTCCTTTGGAAATAGCCAGAGACATTCCAGAATTCCAGTACATTTTTGCTACTCCGGAAAACTCAAGAAATATTCCCTCATCAACCACTAATGCCAAATGATCCATGGCAAAATCATCAATGTTATGACTTGCATTATAATACACCCAGCTTCCGACCTTTTCAGCCGAAAAGACATATAATTCCTGCTGATAGCAGAAGCCATGAATTCCTCGGTAATCAGAAAGATTCTTATTTCCAATTCGTTCTTTCACAGTTGATCCATCAGCCAGCTGATACTCATAGGAAACCTGATACTTCATAGTCTGAAAAAGAAAACTGTCAACCCTCAGGGAGACTGTAAAAACATTGTCTTTTGAAAACAACGGATAGGAAATATATTCAGATGATCCATAGGTAAGCTTGAATACCCCATTTTCATGCTGATCAATTCCTTTTAAAACAACATAAAGTCCATTCTCTTTTTCGGATATCTGTGTTTCATAATTCAGGGAATAGAAGGAGGTAACTTTATTGTCACGGGTTTCAAAAAGAACTTTCAGAAAACCATCCCAAGTTTCAAAATAATATTTTCTATAAATAGTATCTTCACCAATAATTCCTGTCGGATAAAGAATACTGTTATTAAATTCGATTTCAGAAAGAGAATCCGCATTAATTTCATATTTTTGGGTGGGAGCCGAAGCATCGAAAACCAGGAAGATATTATACCATGATCCCTTTTTTCTCAGATTACTTAGATCAATGACTACTGAAAAATCGTAATCATGAATGATTAATTCTTGAGTTATTGAATCAGTTGAATCATTCTGAGTATTATCAATTCTCAGATAAGGATTATAGAAATCAATGATATCCGGAATTGTCCCAAAAACTGAAAGATAGGGAAGCCCATCTTTCAGCTGGAGACTTACACTGCTGAAAATCACTTCATCCTGAGATGGCTGCTGATCAGAAGCAGAACCAGAATTACTGGTTTCAGAAGAAGATGGTAAAGCCGCACATCCTGAAAGAATAACTGATGAGGCCAAAACAAGTAGTGACTTTCTGAATTTCATATAATAATTATACGA
>JBAXZU010000035.1:0-14108 GCA_041670225.1 Bacilli bacterium
CCTAGTGTCGAGCCTTCTGTTGAACCTAGTGTCGAGCCTTCTGTTGAACCATCTACTGAACCTTCAACCGAGCCAGAAGATACTAAACTCACAGCCTTAAAGAGTTTAGATGGTGCTCTGGCAGCCGTAAAGGCCTCCGGACTTAATAAGGCTTCCGGATATACCTTACAGACTAATACTTCTGCCGGTGAACAGACTAATAAGAGTATTCTTATGAAATCCAATGAGGTCTATAAAACTACCAAAGGAAAGACCACTTACAGCAATGTTGATGCTGTTGAGTATTATGCTTTGGATACCGGTAATTATTATTCAGAAGTAAACATTGATAATCTTGATACTGATAGCAGCACATCTAATAAATACCGTATTGTTGATGAAGCTTCCGCTTATGATACTTATAGAAGAACTGCTGCTGATGCTAAGTCGGCTTTTGATAAACGTTATAGCAACGTTGCTCTTAATTCCACCAGTACACTTATCTGGAATAAGAATGTTTCTTTTGAAAACAATGTCTTGGATGGTGCAATTGATGCCTCAGCCGATGAAGATGGCTATTATGCTACTTTTGAAATGTATAACGAAATCGATGATTCTACTCCAGCCAGATATGAATACGATATAACCTTTGATAAGGATTTGAAAATTACTGAAATGATTTTCACCAGAACCTGGTGCTATTCTTCCAATTGGGATTCAGAAAACCATAAACCAGCCTCTGGTCAGGAAAAGACTGAAACCTATACCTTAAAATCAATCACCTACGTTGATGATTTAGCTGCTTCTGATTTTACTAATCCTTTACTTAATACTTCTGGCTATTTTATTACCTCAGTCACTTCACTCGGTCTTTTCAAAACCAGCTCCATGGGTCTTAACACCCCAGCAGATGAAATTATGGTTGGCGATTTTGGCTTCTCAGTCAATAGCGGAGCTACCACTTTCTTACCGGCTACAGCTCTTGACGTAAATCAGCTGACAATCACCGGAACCTCCGATGATTCGATTATCGGTACTTCCCAATATGGTGATTTAGAAGCTTTTGCTGCTGGTGAAGTTGATGTTTATATCGGAAACGCTGCTAATGATAGGCTTTATACTTACCATGCAACAGTTACTGAAGATTCCAGCTCTAAACCTGCTCCGATTATTTCCGGCTTCGATGATGAATCTCATTATGAATGGGTTGATTCTGAAACCTCTCATGGAACTGTAACTTTAGCTGTCGGTGAAACTGCCGGACTCTATGGTATGATTTATTGGGGACAGTATGGTCAGGCTCTTGATCCTGATCAGTTAGCCATCAGCTATTCTACTGAAGGCATAGCCACTGGTGAATTCACTTTTGAATTTGGAACTGATTCTCTTTCTAATGACGGAACCGGAATCTTCCTTGTCATTGAAGGCTTGGCTGTTGGTACTACTACTATCAGCTGGACTCCATTGGATGGTACTGACTATTCTTCATATCCTTCTTCTATGAATGTTGTTGTTACCGAAGCTGCCTAAAACATATTAAAAAAGCCCTGCCTTTGATTGGCGGGGCTTTTCTTATGCTTAGAACCGGGATATTTCAATTCTATCCCTGCCAGATAATTCTATTCAAGCTGTTTTTGGGAATGAGTTTGTTTAGGTCATAACCTGATATTAAGGATTATCTTAATTAGTCATTCTTTTAAAATATAAATAAATTATCTTATCTATTAAAAGATTCCACCTATATCACTAGGATAACAATTATTTGTTTTTTTGTCAGAACGTTATTTTTGACAAAGACGGAATACCTCAATATTTTTTTAAAGTTATAGATATTATTTTAGTAGACAGGATATGAAAAAATCCCGTTTTTCAACGGGATTATAATTCGCGTGGTGCGGACGGAGAGAATCGAACTCTCATGGGAAGCCCACACGCCCCTCAAACGTGCGCGTCTACCAATTCCGCCACGTCCGCATTTATTCGACAGCTTTAAAATTATAACTAGTCTTGCCTTTCAAATCAAGAATAATTTACAATATTATAGGAAAAAATTATGGATAAAAGAAAATACCTTGGTCAAAGGGACTATTTAAGAGCTGACGGCACCTCTTTTAAGGCAAATATTTATCGAAAGTCGACAAATATGGGTATGACAATCCGTATTGTCTATGGTCAAGTAGAGGTTTATGTTTCCACAAATTCAACGATTCCTCAGATCGATAAGTTCGTAAATACCATTGTTAACAAGTATCCGAACAAAATTATTGATCGTCCATTCATGTCTGAAAACGAATATTTCTGGGTTTTAGGCCAAAAGAAATATCTTACTAGAAATCCGAGTCTTGCAAATATTGATTCCCTTTTCTATGTTTCAAAGAAGGTAAAAGATCCTTTGACTGCATATAAAAAAGAATTTTTGGACTATGTTACCTCTAGAACATTAGAGATAGCAAAAAACATGAACCTTGACCTTTCGGGATGGGAAATCAGAACGGGATTATTTATTTCTCTCTATGGTGTCTGTTTTACAGTCAAACATATTCTTAAATTTGATTTCCGGCTTTTTGCGTTTAAAGGTGAAGTTTCTGATGCAATCATCTATCATGAGTTATCTCATATATTTGATGCTCATCATGATGCCCGATTTTATGTTATAGTAAAGACCTATTGTCCTAACTATGATGAGTTGATGGATGATATTGACTGTTCGAGATATGAAGGAAGGCTTGATAAATATGGCATATAAAGTAATTGAATCCGAAGACAACAAAACCTATAAAGATCTTCTTAAGCTAAAAAAGGGAGACCTTAAAGAAGGACTTTTTTTAATTGAGGGTGAGGATTTGGTAGACGAAGCTATGAAGGAAGACCGACTTGAAGCTTTGATTCTTCCATTGGATAAGAAAGCTCCTTGGACTGATTACCAGATTTACGGACTGAAAGAGAATCTTTATCGGAGTCTTTCATCATACCAATCACTTCCTGTCTGCATGGGAATCTGCCGAATGAAGATGAACTCAGAAGTCGGAAGAAGAGTTATTTATCTTGACTCGGTTCAGGATCCCGGAAACTGTGGCACTATTATCAGAACCGCTCTTTCTTTTGGCTATTCTGGTGTTGTTCTTTCACCTGACTGTGTTTCAATTTACAACGGTAAAGTCATTCAGAGTACTAAGGGTGCCATTTTTCATTTGCCAATATGTAAGGCTGACTTGAAAGAATACGCCAAAAAGGGATATAATATCTATGTTACATGTTTAGATGGTAAAGATGAAAGAAGTTTTTCTTCATTAAAAGAGCCATTTGTTCTTGTCTTCGGAAATGAAGGCCATGGTGTTCGCAAGGAATATCAGGAATTGGGGACTAAGCTGCGCATTGAGATGAGCGGAATTGATTCGCTTAACGTTGCTGTTGCCAGCGGAATATTCATGTATAGATTTGCTAATAGAGGTTAGAAATGGAAGAGTATCTTAATTCAGTTCAGGTTATTAAAGAAACTGATAAAAAAATAAATATTGAGAAGCCAACAAAAAAGACAGTTTTATTCTGTCTTAACGGCTTTCAGAATTCTGATGTGCATGATGCTGTTGACATGATGGATTATTTTTCTTCCTCTTTCAAGGAAGAATTTTCAGTCTGCGAAGTTGTTCCTGTTTCCTTATTCATTCCGGCTGATAAAAAAACTCATTACCATAAACTTTTTGAAAAGAAGATAGCTGCCGCTATCGTTGATTATGCCGCCAGAGGATATGACATTGTTCTGATGGGTTATTCCTTTAGCTGTGCGTTAGCCTGCAAAATGGAAAAAAAGTACCGCAAATTCATTAAAAAGCTCATTCTTGTTGCTCCGGTCTATGATACAGTCATTAACGGGATGATTCCTCATTACATTAATTATGCCTGGAAATTCCATAAGCTTTGCAAAAGATATGGTTCCCGTGCTGCTAATGCAATCGGACGTAAAACAACAAAAGGTTTATTCGGACTTTTGATTTCTATCTTCAGCTCGATTCTGCTTAATCGTCATTATTTCCGTAAAGTCACTACTGATACTTTGCTTATCCGTGGCGATGATGATTTGCTTTGCAATGAACATTCAATCAAGAAGATTTCCCATATTCTCAAAGGTAACCATGTTCTGTACCGCTACCCGAATATGACTCACGGAATTCTTAAATCTCTCAAACAGAATGGTATCGTTTATGAAGATATTCTTCATTTCTCCTTCGGCACTCCTTTCCTTCTTCAGAAGAAGACTCTGAATGTTGAAAAAAACAAAACCTCGAAAGTCAAATACGATGAAGATGGTGAAAGAATTCCGACCTTTATGGAAATATTCTCGGAAATTGATCCTAATGCTGACGAAGAGACTATTCAGGAACAAGAAGGCATTTAATTACAGGGCTGCTTAGGCAGCTCTTTTTGTGTAAACGCTTTCTTTACACTTTTTTCAATGTTTATTTCTTTTTTGGTTGCTTTATTCTTTTTCTCAGGTAAACTTTAGGCATAAGCTTTGACGAGGAAGAGTAGCTTATCTGATGCTTCTAGGGAGTCCCGTTCGTGTTGGAAAGGGATAGCTAAGATGAGTGAACATGGCCTAAGAGCTTAATGAGTGAAATCTAGTAACTCATTACGGGTAAGCCCGTTATAGCAACGAGTATATACTTTGTACTCATAAGGCTGTCCGAGTAATCTGGCAGTGAATTAAGGTGGTAACACGGGATATTTGGTCTCGTCCTTAAACTGAATGTTTATGGATGGGATCTTTTTTTATAGAGTAATCTCATCCGAAGGAGGGGTATGCCTGAAAATGAGATTGAAATCTGTCATTTGACAAAATCATTTGAGTCGATAAGAGTTCTTGATGATATTTCCTTGACTGTTCATAAAGGCGATATTTACGGAATTTTAGGTCTTTCCGGTGCCGGAAAATCGACCTTGGTCCGATGCATTAATGGATTAGAGAAGTTTGATGAAGGAAAAATATTTTTTAAAGGCGAACTTCTCTGTTCACCGGAAAAGAAAATTGAAAGAAATAAGAGAAACAAGATTTCCATGATTTTTCAGTCTTTCAACCTTCTTCAGCAAAAAACCGTTCTGAAGAATGTGATGTTGGCTTTAAGTATCAATGGCCAGAAAGATAAATCCCTCTGCCAGAGGCTAGCAATGGAAAGCCTAAAAAAAGTCGGCTTAGAGGAAAAAGCAAATAGCTATCCTAGCCAGCTAAGCGGTGGCCAGCAGCAGCGTGTGGCTATTGCCCGTGCTCTTGTCCTGTCACCCGAGGTAATCCTCTGTGATGAAGCCACCAGTGCCCTTGATCCGGAGACAACTAAATCGATTCTGCAGCTTCTGAAAAAACTGAATCAGGAATTAGGCTTAACCATTATCATGATTTCCCATCAGATGAATGTTATTGAAGAAATCTGCAATAAGGTAGCTATTATCAATTCCGCAAAAATCATCGAACAAGGCGAGCTGTCTGATGTCTTCCTTAATCCGCGTAATGAAATCTCCCGAAGCCTGATTTACTCTAACCACCTTTCAACGGTGTTGGAAGAACACCGGTTAATACGTATTCTCTTTGACGGGAATATCGATCAGCCTCTGATCAGCAACATTGTCCAGGATTGTCAGATTATGGTCTCGATTGTCTATGCTGATACCAAAGTAAGCGACAACCGAATGTATGGTCAGACTATTATCAAACGTCCGAAAGATGAGAAGGAAGTAGTTAAACTGAAGAAATATCTGGCTATAAAAGGAGTCAGGTTCGAGGAGGTGGAAAAATGAGTGCTGCTGAAATCTGGAAAATCACTTATGAAACAATCTTCATGACCGTGATCTCAACCATCTTAGCCTATCTTGTCGGTCTTCCTCTAGGTGTTGTTCTCTCTGCCACTTCAAAAAACGGAATCCATCCCAATCGGTATCTTAACTCTATACTTGGGGTGATTGTTAATTTTCTCAGAAGTGTTCCGTGCTTGATTCTGACGGTCATTCTTCTGCCTTTGAACCGTCTTCTGGTTGGTAAGGGAAGCGGTGTCTGGTATGCGATGATTCTCCCTCTCTTTTTCTCATCATTTGCCTATGTAGCCAGAATTGTTGAACAGTCCTTAAGCAATGTCGATAATGGCGAGATAGAAGCAATTCGTTCCTTAGGCGCTAGTGATTGGCAACTGATTACTAAGGTGATCATTCCTGAATCGCGTTCGAGCCTGATTATGGGCGTTAGCCTGACCTTAGTGAATGTCATCGGATATACTTCATTTGCCTATAATATCGGAGCCGGAGGCCTGATATCTAAGATTTGGTCCTTCTACTCTACTCATACATCTGATTTCTTAACTCAGGCAGTCTTCTGGCTGATGATTGTCTTAGTTGTTGTTATTGTTCAGTTGATTCAGGAATCCGGTCTGTTATTAGCTAAGAAACTTGATAAAAGGAAAAAATTAAAATGAAAAACAAAATATTATTATCCACTGCCTTGATTTTAGGATTTGGGGCTTCCTGTTCGGGCTGTTCGTCATCGGAAAATATTATCTCTATCTGTGCCAGTCAGACTCCTCATGCTGAAATCCTTAACCAGGCCGTTAAACCGCTGTTGGAAGAAAAAGGCTACACTCTGGAAGTGACCATTCTTGATTGGACTATTCAGAATGATGCTGTGAAGAATAGTGACTATGATGCCAATTATTTTCAGCATCGTCCCTATCTCCAACAATATGATTCCGGAAGTGCTGTATATAAAGAAGACTATTCCTATTCAAAAGTCTTTCCGACTGCTGCCGTTCATTTTGAACCTTTGAGGATATATTCCGGAAAATCAGCGGCGGCTGACTTTGAAACCAAGAAAGCTTTAACTACGACCACCTATGAAATCTGTGCTGATGTCTCAAACGAAATCAGAGCCTTAGATCTACTGAAGGCTAACGGAATCATTCAGGATTATGAAACTGATAAAGATGGAACTCCGATTAATCTTCCATCAAATATCACCCTGATTGATGAGAATCTCCTGGTTGCCAGCCGTTCTGACTACGATTATGCTCTTCTTCCCTGCAATACGGCCTTGACGGGAAATCTGACAGCCGATGCTTCTCTTCCATGTGAGGATGAAACAGTTTCTTCTTTACGTGCTAATGTTATTGCAGCAAATGTCAGTAAATATTCCAATGATGAGGAATATAAGAAAAAGATCGATGCCTTGACTGATGCTGTTCTTCAAACATCTGTCAGTCAATACATTACCTCCGCTTATAAGGGGGTTATTGAACCAGTAATTCAGGATTTACGTTAACAAAAAGAGGTACGCACAATTGCGTACCCCACTTTTTTAACGGATAATTTCGATGGAATAGGAGAAGATGTAATTTTCCCCTGGCTTAAGTATTTTGATAGCCTTCTTTTTGGACATTTCTTTTTCGGGGCAGAGTTCATCCGGAATTCCTTCCCATGGTTCAATGGCGACATAATTTCCCCACTGAGTATCACTCCAGATAGCAAGGTAGGAAATGTTTGGTTTACTGATTCGAATGGCAGAACCATCGACTTTGATCAAATCAACATAATCAAATTCCTTGGCTTTAAGAATGATGGTATTGATATCATTGAATAGTTCCTTAGAAAGCATGATTTTATCGGAATGGCGGAACTTTTCTTCGCCGATGCAATAGGAGAAGGAATCATCCTGGAAAATTCTCTTCATATGATAACGTTTAGCAAAAAGCAGGTAGTTACCGCTGATATCAAATTCATCACGTGTTTTCTTTCCGGGAAGCATGAAAGCTGGATGAGCACCAATCATAAAAGGCATATCCTCATTTCCGGTATTGGAAACGCGGTAAGTGATTGTCAATTTTCTTCCATCAAGATGATAATTGCTATCGGCTGCGAAATCGAAAGGATATTGCTTTAAGGTCTCCTCGTTTGAGGCAAAACTGATATTGATATCTCCATTAGGCATTTTCATTTCATTACCGGCCATGTAGCGGATAAGACCATGATTCTTCATTTCATAAGTCTTTCCCTTTACCTGATAGTTGCCATCCTTGAGTCGGGCAATGAAAGGGAAGATGAAGACATCTTGTCCTTTCCAGGAATTGGGAATTGGCTGATAAAGAAGTTCTTTGCTTCTCTTCTTGTCGTAAATTGATGTCATACTTCCGCCGTTATTGCTGACTGCAATACGAAGGAATTGATTTTCTATTTCCATATCTATGGTTCTCTTTTCTGTTATATCCGTAAATACAATAGCAAAAATGCGTAGGATTAGAAAGCAAAATCGGAATTTAGAATATTTTGCCGAGAAAAAAATCTTCTTGTTTATTTTAGATTACCAAAATTGTATAATTACAATGTAATTGGGAGCTCATCATATATGGAAAAAAACATTGCTGCTGAAAAAAGACTGAATATGTTCCATCTTCAGGACGGAATCTATTTTATTGAGAACGCCTTTGGCAAGGTTCATTGCTTAAAGGAAGAAAATAGTTGCTATGGTGATAAGCAGTATTGCTATACTGGAAGAATTCATAAAGGCTTAGTGTCTTTTGTTACCGGAAAGGATCTTTCAAATTTCATTCCTGTTAAGGGAAACTGGGATTATGGATTCACTTTGGAAGGATTGGCCGGACGCTATTTTGAAGCTGAAAATGCCTTGGTAAAAGAAAACCTTCAGGAAAAGAGAAAATTTGTCTATATCAATTCCAAGTCAACTCTTAGCTTTATTGGTGATTCTACTAAAAAATATAATCTCTATATCAGAATCTTCGATAAGAATTATACTGGTCAGACTAACTTTAGATGGATTACCATCTATCTTGAAGAAGCCCGTTAAAATATGGCCGCCCATCAAGGCGGCTTTTTGATTGTCAAAAAACAGAATTCACTAGTCGTTATATTAGTGGTAGAATAATAGCATTTCTAAGGAGTAAACATGGTGATAGTAATCGGTGGAATGATTGGCTTAGGAAAGACAACTACAGCTAAAATCATTAATGAAGAAATGGGAATTCCGGTTTTTTATGAATCAGTTAAAGGGAATAAGGTTCTCCCTCTTTTTTATACAGCAACCGCGGAAGAACAGGAAAAGAAAAGATATCCTTTCCTTTTGCAGCTGAACTTCCTGATAACCAGATTCCACGCCATTAAGGAAGCTTTGGAAAGCGATAATGCGGTTTTAGACCGCAGTATTTATGAAGATCATTATTTTGCCAGCCGCAATCATGATCTTGGCCGTATTTCTGATTTGGAAATGGAAGTCTACAGTGATCTTCTTGATGAGATGATGAGTTCTATTCAAGACATGAAAAAGAAAAATCCGGATGTCATGGTTTATCTTAAGGGAAGCTTTGATACCGTTATTCGCCGTATCAAGAAAAGAGGCCGTTCTTTTGAACTTGATGAATCATTAGTATCATATTATCATTTCCTTTGGGAAAACTATGATAATTGGGTTTATGAATCTTATAAAGAGTCGCCAATCATTGTTGTTGACGTTGATAAGAGAGATATTAAATACAACCAAGAAGATAGAAGATGGCTCTTAAATGAGATTAGTAAAAAGCAACAAAAAATAAATTAAACTTGATTTTTCTTATGAGTGACTGTATCTTATATAAGTCAACGCGAGGGTCTACCCATGAAACCCCTCGTAAAACATTAACAGGGGGCTTTTTTAATGATTGTTGAACAAAACAACGAAGAGATGGGAAGTGAAGAGATTATGAATGAGGCTTCTGAGTCAAAGAAAGAAATCACTACTCAGGAAGCCAAGCCGAGTTTCTGGAAAAACTATTTTAATAGTTTGAAATTAGACACCCGTTCAATTGCCAGAAACGCAATTATTGCCGCTGTCTATGTCGCTCTGACCTATGCTTTCTTCTTTACCAGCTACGGAACTCCACAGGTCCGTATCAGTGAATTTATGGTTCTTTTGGCTTTCTTTAATCCTAATTACATTTATGGTTTGACAATTGGTGCCTTGCTGAGCAATATTTATTCGCCAGCTTTTGCTGTCGTTTGTTCTCCGCTCGATATTGTTTTTGGAACATTAGCAAGTTTCCTTGCTGCAACTTGCATATCCTTATCCCGCCATATGTTTATAGCTACTATCTTCCCTTGCATTTTCAATGGCTTACTTTTAGGCTTAGAATTCGGTGTTATTAATCCCTTTCCGGAAGGTTCTTGGGCTTTATTCTGGGTCAATTTCGGATGGGTTTTCTTGGGTGAAGTTATTGCAGTTTCAGTTTTAGGCTATATTGTTTTTATGATCCTTTCAAAAAGGCTCAAAAACTTCAATAAGATAGTTTCGGCCACACAAAATCTGAAATACCGTTGGTAAATTATTTTTTTGCCTTTTGACGGGCGAGTAGTTTTGCCTGCGGAATATTATCAACTTTTTTAATACTTTTTAGGCGGTCGTAATTAATTTTGAGTGAGGCCTCATATTTTCCAGCTGTGGATGGAGAATAGAAGGTTTCATCTTTGATTTCATCAGGCAGGTACTCTAATAATTCCCAAACATCGGGATCATTATAAGGGTAGCTGTCTTTTTCTTCGACATTTGCCCTTGCTAATCTTAGATAATCTCTGACCCGAAGCGGTGAGTCATCGACAAAAGACATGGCTTTTTCGATTGCCAGGCAAGCTGATTTTGATTTTGGCGAAAGAGCTAACTCCACAACCGAAAAACCTAACGGAATAATTGCTTCTGGCAAACCAACATCGAGTGCGGTTTTACAGGCGTTATAACAGCGGTCAACCGCTGTTGGATTAGCTAAACCTACGTCTTCATAGGCAGTGACAATTAATCTCCTAGTCAATCCTTCCAGATCACCTGACTTAATTAATTTGGCTAGATAATAGACAGCGGCATCAACATTACTTCCACGGATTGATTTTTGGAGGGCTGAGACTGTGTCATAATGTTCGTCACCATTTAAATCAGAAAGATAGTTTGGGGCACTGCTGATTTCCTTGGTATCTTCAAGTGTTATTGTGTGTGAAGATGTATAGCTTATTGAGACAGCTTCAAGTTGGTTTAAGGCAAAACGTAAATCTCCACCTGAAATTTTGGAGAGATAAATTAGAGCATCATCAGTAAATTTCTTTTTATTCGAAAGACCATAAGGACTAGCTAGTGCCCTTTTCAGACCTTCAAGAACATTTTCCTGAGACAACTTTTCGGTTTCAAGAAGACGGGTTCTTGACCTGATTGCCGGATTCAGAGAAATCAAAGGATTGGCAGTAGTACATCCAATGAGGAAGAAATCACCATTTTCTAGATGTGGTAAAAGAAGATCTTGTTTGCCTTTATCGAGACGATGGATCTCATCAATGATAACAATACTAGGCCAAAAACGTATTGCCTGCTGAAAAGCTTCTTCCATCTTGGCTTTGTTGTCAATGACGGCGTTGAGACTATAGCAGTTTATTCCACAGCTTTTTGCAAAAGCCTTGGCTAAGGTGGTTTTACCTGTGCCTGGAGGACCAAAGAAAACCATGCTGATCAGAGAATCATTTTCGATAAGATTCTTTAAAAATGTGATTAATTTTTTCTGTCCGATGACATCTTCCAGAGTATTCGGACGCATTCTATAGGCTAAAGGTTTATCAATCATTATGGAGAACCTCTAAGGCTATATCTAAAAGACTGCCAAATCTTTCAGCGATTTTGCGACTGGCAATTATCACATCATCATCTGAGAGCTTTTCCGGTGAGAGACCGCAAGCCCAATTGGCAATTGTGGCTATTCCGACTGTCTTTATTGACATATGATTAGCCACAATGTTTTCCTGGACAGTAGACATGCCAACCGCATCAGCTCCTAATAATTTAGCCATTCTGATTTCTGCTTTTGTTTCAAATTGTGGGCCAGTGAACTGCATGTAGACACCTTTGCAGACCGGAAGATTTGAATCAGTGGCTTTCTGATAAATTTTCTCACTGTCAGCATCATCCCAGGGATCTGAAACATCCGGGAAACGAGTTCCGAATTCTTCAATATTCTCTCCAATCAATGGAGAAGGGACATTGGTTGAAATATGGTCAGTGATAATCATCATATTTTCTGGACCGTAGCTTATTCCGCCACAGGCATTGGTGATGATTAACTTAGTGATTCCCATTAATTTCATCAAGCGGACAGGTGCAGTTACTTCTTCAGCTGAATAGCCTTCATAGTAATGAAGTCTTCCTTCCATAATGACAACATTTATCCCTTTGTAGGTGCCGAAAATATACTGTCCTTTATGTGATTTGTTCGTGCTGACTGGATGGTTTGGTATGTTCTGATAAGGAATTGAGGCAACGATTTCCACCTGTGAAATGAATTGATCAAGACCAGAACCGATAATAATTCCTATTTCCGGAACAAAGGATGTGACTTCTCTGACATAGGACAGCATATGCTGATAATCCTGATAATGGTATTTCATTTTATTTTTCTCCTTAACTACATATAATTTTAGTATAATTGTAAGGGAAACTTAATAAAAATATGAGAATACTTATTCAAGAATGCCTTAAGGCCAGTGTTACCATCGATAATCAGGTTGTCTCTTCAATTGGCCAAGGTGAGCTTATCCTTGTAAGCTTTACTCCTGGTGATGATTCAAGCATTGCTGATAAAATGCTGGATAAGCTTTTAAAGCTAAGAATCTTCAATGATGAGAATGGAAAAACTAATCTTTCTCTTCAGCAGCATGGTGGCACAATTCTTTGTGTTAGTCAGTTCACTCTGTATGCCGATCTTTCACAGGGGAATCGTCCGTCTTTCATCAATGCCATGCCGGGCAGTCATAGTCAGCCTCTCTACGATTATTTTTGCCAAAAGCTTAAGGAAAGAGTTCCTGACTGTCAATTCGGTGTCTTCGGTGCTGATATGAAAGTAAATCTTATCAATGATGGTCCTTTCACAATTATGTTAGATTCCAAGGAGATAATTAAATGAACAATAAAGTATTACTAGGTTTATCCGGTGGTGTTGATAGTGCAGTTGCTGCCTATTTATTAAAAAAACAGGGATATGATGTTACCTGCTGCTTTATGAGAAACTGGGATAGCATTGTCAACAATGATATTCAGGGAAATCCCACTCTTACAGGATCAAAATGTTCTCAGGAACTTGATTATGATGATGCCGTGGATACTGCCATGGAATTGGATCTTCCTATCATCCGTCAGGATTTTATTGAAGAATATTGGGATGAAGTCTTTTCTGTCTTTATTGACACTTATAAAAAAGGATATACACCTGATCCGGATGTCTTCTGCAACAAATATATTAAATTCGGACATTTTCTTGATGTCGCCAAGAAAATGGGATTTGATCAGATTGCAATGGGACATTATGCTATGCGAATTGATGAGTGCGATGAGGCTCATCTTTACAAGGCCTTTGACCGAAATAAGGATCAGTCTTATTTCTTAGGACAAATTTCTAGTTCTCAGCTTTCAAAAGCTTTATTCCCTTTGGCTCAGTTTACTAAACCTGAAGTCAGAAAAATGGCTGAAGATCTTCACCTGAGTGCAGTTATGAACAAAAAAGACTCTACGGGTGTCTGCTTTATCGGTGAACGAAATTTCAAACAGTTCCTGAACAACTATCTTCCCAGCAAGGCCGGAGAAATCATCGATATTCAGACAAATACCGTTATTGCGGTTCATGATGGCGTTCTTTATTATACTGTCGGTCAGCATCGAGGACTTAATATCGGCGGAATCAAAGGCCGAGCTATGGATCCATATTTTGTTGTCGGTAAAGATGTCAATCATTCTATTCTCTATGTTGCTCAGGAAAACGGCAATTCTTTCCGCTTTTCCTGTGGATGTCTGATTGATTCCTTTAATTGGATTGGAAGCGATCTTCCTACTGAGGAGTATGAATGCAATTGTAAGTTCCGTTATCGAGGACAGGACATGCCGGTCAAAGTCAAGGTCAGTCCTGATGGCAAGTCAGCTATTCTTACTTACGATCATTATGAATACATTGCCAAAGGACAGATTGCCTGTCTATATAATGGTGATAGATTAGTCGGAAGTGGTGTTATTGAAGAGACTTATGATGAGAATATGCAGAAGATTCCATATTAATTAAATATTTTCTTGCTAACTAAGGAAAATGATA
>JBAXZU010000036.1:0-13990 GCA_041670225.1 Bacilli bacterium
GAATAAGAAGAAAGAAGAAAAAATTAAAGAATTGGAGGACTTCATCCGCCGATTCTCGGCTAACGCCTCCAAATCACGTCAGGCAACCAGCCGTAAGAAATCCTTGGATAAAATTCAGCTTGATGATTTGAAGCCATCTAGCCGCCGTTATCCATTTATTGATTTCCGTAGTGAGTTTGCTATTGGTAATGATGTTTTAGAAGTCAAGGAAGCCACTAAAGAAGGCTTCTTCAATAAATTATCATTCACTTTGAGAAATACTGATAAGGTTGCTTTCTTAGCTGATAACAGCTTAGCAATCACAAAATTATTTGATTGTTTAGCTTCTAAAGATGAGTTTACTTCTGGTTCATTCAAGTATGGAATTACTATTCATCCGATGTATATTCCTTCTTCCTATAGTGAATTTGATGATGTTAAGACCAGTTTGGTCAACTATCTCAGACCTTACGGAAAAGAAAATACGGATGCCTATATCCGTGGCTACTTGGGAAGAATGCTTTTCTCAGGAGAAGAAGCTCTGAAGTCAGTTGGAGTTCTCTCTGGCGGTGAAAAGGTCAGGCTTCGTTTCTGCCGTATTATGTTAGGACCTGGCAATCTTCTCTGTCTTGATGATCCAACCAACCATTTAGATCTTGAATCAATTGAAGCTCTTAATAAAGCTATGTCCGAAACTAAGTCAGTTCTTCTCTTCTCTTCCCATGACCGTGAATTGATCAGCTCTATTGCTAACCGAATCATTTACCTGAAGGCTGATGGTACCTATATTGATAAGTACCTTAACTATGAAGATTTCGAAGAATATCTCGAAAACACTTCCAAATAATCTCTAAAACCAAAATAAAAATCCTGTTTCTTTCGGAGACAGGATTTTTTTAATTGCTTTTTTTTACCGGACTAGGATTAGTTTGCTGTCTCATCACGGAAATGATGCTGACAGGTTTCGTAATCTGGGCAGGCACCCTTCTGACAGCAGTCAGAGGAGATTTTCTTTGCTCTTTCGAAGATTTCAATTTCATCAAGGTTGTAGCCAACCTGAATGATCTTGTCATCAACAATGATTGGTCTTTTGAGAATGGTGGGATTGTTTTTGATGAATTGGCAGAGATCATTGATAGACATGGAATCAAGATCGACTTTCTGTTCTTGAAAAACCTTGCTTCTGGTGGAAATGATTTCATCAGTTCCATCTAAAGACTTGTTGAGAATTTCTTTCAGCTCTTCAACAGTAATGACATGCTGAAGAATATTGATTTCACGGAAAGGAATGCCTTCGCTGGTAAACCAGGCTTTTACCTTACGGCAGCTTGAGCAGCTAGGGGACATGTATATTTTGATCATAGGTTCTCCTTCTGGTGAGAAACTTCATCTGAGCCTTCACCTTTTATTAATCTGTTAAACAGAACGGAATAGTTAATCATTGAAATCATCAGGAATAATATAGCAATACTGGCTAAGGAATCAAAGATAATATGACAGAAATAGGCTTGTTCCGTTCCTTGATAGGCATTGATTATGAAAGGACCGGCAATGAGAATGATTCCTAGAATGACGTAAGTAATGAAGGTAGCAACCTTACCATATAGTTTTGCTCCTCCGAATGACCGGTTCTTTCTGGCAAGAAGAATGACTGATATCAGCATCCAGGCTTCCTTCAGGACAAAAGCAATCAGCAGAAGTAGAATTGAAGGATACTGATAGAACCGGATAGTGATAGCTAAAGCAATAGCAAATTGGGAGAGCTTATCAGCAATAGGATCAAGTATTTGTCCGATATTGGATTTCAGAGAGAATTTTCGGGCAATGAAGCCATCCAGGAAATCGGTGTAGACAGCGATAGCCATGATGTAGGAAGCTATGTAGATATTCGCTAAGGAATTTCCTAAGATTGATAAAGGACAAAAATAGACAATTAGGAAAGCAAGAATCAAAATGATTCGTAGATAACACAGGACGTTTGGAAGAAGAAACAGATCTTCTTTGCGAAAGTATTTTTTTAATACTGCTTTGAAATTATCATTGCTTCCTTTATTCTTATTCTTATTATTGTTGGAGTCCATTTTATAATACCATAATAGATTATATCAGCATTTTTCAGTATGTGAAATGTTTTGGGAGTCCAGTTGGATAGTTGCTTTCACCATCAATTGCCAGATAATGGATTTCTTCCAGAGTCAGACCCTGAGGTTCAGCCTTAAGCTTCAGATATTTTAGGTTTTGGCCTTCAAGAAGACCGGATATTGTTTCTAACGAAAGTTTATCAAGTGCATGCCTGATGGCTGCCCCGACCATAAATCTGACCTGATATCTGAGAAAACTTTTTGAGATTACTCTAATAAACAGCAAGTCTCCTTTTTGGAAAACCTGAGTATCAGCAATGCTGAGAATAGTGTTCTCGTCCCCTTCAGGAGTAGAAAAGGCCCTGAAATCATGTTGTCCTTTGAACAAATCCATAGCTTCAGTAATTTTAGTGATATCTAAAGGAGCAGTGGGTGAATAAACTATGGTATTGAGAAGAGGGTTTATTTCTTTTCCATTCTGAATGGTATAGACGTAGCTTTTGAAGTCACAGTCATATCTGGGAGAAAAGGTTTCATCAACATATTGTAATTTTCTAATGAAGATGTCTTTTCCTAATGTTCGGTTAAGATAGTAGTGAAGATGCTCAAGACTCATGTTGTCATTTATGGCATCAAATGTTAAAGCAAAATCATAGGCGTTGACATCTTTGTCTAGTCTAGAACAAATAGTGACTTTAACCGGTGACTGATAACAGCGGGAGAGAGCCTTTTCGAAAGCATTCTGAATAGTTGGCTTATCTACCTGCCTTTGAGTTCCGTAATAGTTCTTGCCATAGAAGGCGATTCTGATCATTATTCTCATAAGTCACCTAGTTTGATAGTTTAGGAAGAATGATACCTGGGAATAAGTCAGTGACATCAAATCTCTGGACAGCAAAGTAAATCATAGCTGAACAGTAAAGAGCTAAGACTATAACAGCAATTGTGTCCTGAGTTGACCATTTTGTCCGCTTATATCGGGTTCTTTTTCTGTCAGGATCATAGCCTCTGGCTTCCATGGCATCAGCTAATTCACCACTGGTAGTGAAGGCAGTCATGAAGAGAGGAATGATTAAGGAAATCAAAGCTTTGATTTTCTCTTTAATCTTTCCTTGATTGAAATCGACACCACGGCTAGCCTGGGCTTTCATGATTCGGTTGGTTTCCTCAATTAAGGTTGGGATGAATCGGAGAGCCAAAGAGATAGCCATTGCAATCTTGTGAATTGGAACTTTAATGAATTTCAAAGGATAGAAGAGCCATTCAAGTGCGGAAGTCATTTCCATAGGTTTGGTGGTGGAGGTGAAGACTGTTGTCATCATCAGGACTAAGATCAGTCTGATGATGATGTAGCAAAGATTAATAATTGTGTAGTAATAGATATTTCTTCCAAAGAGGCTAAAGGCAATATCACCGGTGGTTCTTCCAGGAAGGAAGAGATTGATGAGTAAGAGGAAGAGCATCATGACCCAAAGTGCCTTCAATGATTTGAATAACTGGATAAATCCGGAATGACTGGTTAGGGTCAGAACCAACATCATGATAAAAATAATGATGTACATGAAAATATTGGTATAGGATCCATACATGGAGGTCCGACCATAGCTAAGGAAGACAGACACCATAAAAAGAATTAAAGCAACAAGCTTAATTCGGGCATCTATTTTATGATAAACGGTGTCATAACCTTGGTATTTGCCTAAGGTGATGTTCATTTTCTGACTCCTTTGATACGGATAATTTCGTCAGCCAGAGAAGCGGAGTCACGGACTTTAGCTAAATCAATGTCCAAACCGTTTTCCTTGAGCTTCATAGCAAAGGAAAAGACCTTTGGCGGTTCCAAAGATGATTCTTTAATGAAAGACATATCACGGAAAAGTTCTAAAGGAGTACTGTCAGAGACAATTTTTCCTTTTTCCAGAACAATTGCCCGGTCACAGTATTTGAGAACAACATCCATATCATGAGTTGAAAGAACAATGGAAGTTCCTGATTTGGAAATATTGGTAAGAAGAGCCATAAGATTGTCTTCACCCGCCCGGTCAAGACCGACTGTCGGCTCATCTAAGACAAGAATATCTGGTTTCATGGCAATGATTCCAGCGATGGCTACTCTTCTTTTCTCACCTCCGGAGAGTTCAAAGGGAGAGCGGTCATAGTAGGTTTCATCAATCCCAACCAGTCTCAAGGCTTCCTTGGCATCATTGGCGGCTTCTTCGCTTGTCGCCCCGAAATTTCTTGGACCATAGGAAACATCCTTCAGAACAGTTTCTTCAAAAATCTGATATTCCGGGAACTGAAAAACCAAGCCGACTCTTTTTCTCAGAGATTTGATATCACTGAGTTTTTTCTTCAGCTTCTTTTTCATTTTCTTCTGATCGACAATGGTTACACCTTTTTTAGTTGTGTATTCCAAAGACATATCAATGACGTAGCCATTGACATCTATTTTTCCTGAGTTTGGTTTTAATAATCCGTTCAATTCCTGAATCAGTGTGGATTTTCCACTTCCGGTTCTTCCGATAAGAGCAGAAAAACAGTTATCCTTGAATTCGAGATTGATATCTAAAAGAGCTTCCCTTTCACTGGGAAGTCCAATATCATAGGTATAGTTTAGGTGTTCAATCTTTATTGGCATATCTTTTTAAGAAGCTCCTCTTCATTTTTGACATCTGAAATATCCATTCCTCGGTCCTGAAGGTCTTTCACTAATTTATGGGCAAAAGGAACATCTAAAGAAATACTTTTAAGAAGCTCACTATTAGCAAAAACAACCTCTGGTTTATCATCAAGGATGATATGGCCGTCATTCATAACCAGAACCCGATCAGAATCGTAAGCTTCATCTATTTCATGAGTGATATTCAAAATGGTGATATTAGGATTGATAGCTTTTCGTTTCTTGATGATTTCACGTATTTCTCTTTTGCCTTTGGGATCAAGCATAGCTCCAGCTTCATCAAGGATAGCAATATTAGGATTACGGGCAATCATGCCAGCTATGGCTACACGCTGCTTTTGACCGCCGGAGAGATTAGAAGGTTCAGAATCTAAGTATTCTTCCATGGAAACGTCCTTAGCGCATTGGGTGATGATTTCTTCCATCAGTGAGGATTCCACTTGATTGTTTTCTAAACCGAAAGCAATGTCATCTCTGACTGTGGCTCCGATGAACTGACTATCGGGATTTTGAAAAACTAAGCCAATGTCTTTCCTTAGAAGCAAAGCATTAGCATCAGTCATTTTCACACCGAAAATATATATTTCACCACTATTCTGAACGAGAATTCCGTCAATCAGTTTTGCCATGGTTGATTTACCGCAGCCGTTATGTCCGATGATGGAAACATATTCCCCTTTTTTGATATCAAGGGTGATATTTTCAAGATTGAGATGATTTTCTTCATACCCAAAAGAAAGGTTCTCAAGATAGATTGCACTATCTTTGGGAATCTTTGGGTCGGCTTCTAATAATTGTTTTTCTTTTTCTTCAGTTCTCATCTTTTCTTTTTTCTATGTATTTGATGACTTGATAAATCCAGTATCCAATAATTGCGGCTCCGGTCAGTGCTACTGTGACTATAACAAAGATTCTTCCTACGTCATTTGAATCTGTGGAATAGATGACAGAATAAATCAGTGCCAGAATCATCGTGGCAATAATTAAGAAAACAACAGTGGCGATTATGCACTTTTTCAGAGGAAATTTTGAATGTTTCTGGTAGTCCATTAAAAGTTAATCTCCGGAAGGCGTCCTTCATATTTGACATATTCGATACCAGCCATATCAAGCATCTTTCTGGCAGCTACTTCCTCATCGGTATCATGATATTTATCAGAGATATAGATGATTTTTTTAATGCCGGACTGAATAATGGCTTTGGTGCATTCATTACAGGGGAAGAGAGTGACATAGACAGCAGCACCATGAAGATCGTGGTTGGAGTTGAGGATGGCATTGAGTTCAGCGTGACAGACATAAGGATATTTGGTCTTGAGGAATTCGGTTTCTCCGTCAGCATGGCTTTTCCAGGGAATGCAGTTGTCATCAATACCGATAGGCATACCATTATACCCTAAAGAAAGGACTTTGTGGTCTTCTGAGATAATGCAGGCTCCAACTTTGGTATTTGGGTCTTTGCTTCTTAATGAAGAAAGAACTGCAATTGACATAAAGTATTCATCCCATGAGATATTATTGAATTTCATCTGGTATCCTCCTAAATCTATGTATAAATTATATTATTTATAGGGAAAAGTATCTATAGTTTATGGGAATATCTTAAGTAAAAGTCAATAAATAAACAAATTTCAGGTATTCATTGAAAGTTTAGACTGAAAATTTTAAAAAACTCTGACTTTTTAACGTAAATTAAACTGCGGATTTGATAGTGAAAAGGAAAGAAAGAAGAATACTCCAAAAGAAAAGACTGCCATGCTTTTGCTTTGTGCTTAAGTCAGTGACAGTCTCTTATTTATTGATTAGTGTAATTGCTCTTGAGGTTGATACGGTTGATGGCACGTCGGATTTTACGTTCCATTTCGGTAGCTTCTCTGGCAGTTTTGACTTGTCCAAGCATCTTCTCAGCTTCATTCTTGCTGCTGATAGCTCTATCTAAATCTATTTCATCCAAGGATTCAATATAGTCGGAGACAATGATTACAGTGTTAATGTCCTGTCTGACACTCATAACTCCGCCGCCTAATGAATAATAGGAAATATGGCCATTGGCTTTGACAATGAGCGGGGCAATATCGAGATTGGCAACCATTTCAAGATGGTGAGCCAAAATAGAAACCTGTCCGACATTGGAAGTCGTGGCTGTGAGGACTTCAATGTCCTCATCAAGATAGGTTTTATCAGGAGTGACAACCCTGAGTCTGAATTTATCCATTATCAGTTATTAACAGCAGTAGCACTGTTTTCCTTCTTTTTGGCTTCATCTTCTTTAACCTTGGCTAAAATGGCTTCACCCTTGGTTACGGCTTCATCAAAAGTTCCGACATAAGAGAAGGCTTCTTCAGGGAGATAATCTCCCTTACCTTCAAGAATAGCCTTGAAAGAAGCAATGTTGTCTTTGACGGAAACATACTTACCGGCAACGCCATTAAATTTTTCAGCAACATGAGTTGGCTGAGAAAGGAAGTTACGGATTCTTCTGGCACGATTGACGGCTAACTTATCATCTTCGGATAATTCATCCATACCTAAAATGGCAATGATATCCTGAAGATCCTTGTATTTCTGAAGAATGGCCTGAACCTGTCTGGCAACAGTGTAGTGTTCAACACCGACAACATTTGGATCAAGGAAGTTAGAAGAAGAAGCTAAAGGATCAACGGCCGGATATAAACCTAAAGAAGCGATACTTCTGGAAAGAACAGTCTTGGCATCAAGGTGGGAGAAGGTAGTGGCAGGAGCAGGATCGGTAAGATCATCAGCTGGGACATAAACGGCCTGGATGGAAGTGATTGAACCGTTTTTGGTGGAGGCAATACGTTCCTGGAGCTGACCCATTTCGGTAGCTAAGGTTGGCTGATAGCCGACAGCAGAAGGCATACGTCCTAAAAGGGCGGAGACTTCACTTCCGGCCTGAGTGAAACGGAAAATATTGTCGATGAAGAGAAGAACATCCTGATGATTGACATCACGGAAATGTTCGGCCATGGTAAGTCCGGAAAGAGCGACTCTCATTCTGACACCAGGGGTTTCATTCATCTGACCGAAAACCAGGGCAGTGTTGCTTAAAACACCGGTTTCCTTCATTTCATTATATAAATCGTTTCCTTCTCTTGATCTTTCACCGACACCGGCAAAGACAGAGATACCATTGGCTTCGGAAGCAATATTATGCATTAATTCCTGAATAAGAACAGTCTTACCGACACCGGCACCACCGAAAAGTCCGACTTTACCGCCCTTGATATAAGGGCAAAGAAGATCGATAACCTTTAATCCGGTTTCATAGATTTCGACATTGGTGGACTGATCCTGGAATCTTGGCGGGTCATTGTAGATAGAATGGGTTTCTTTAGCAGTGAAATCACCCAAATCATCAATCGGCTTACCTAAAACGTTGAACATACGTCCTAAGACATCCTTGCCAACAGGAACCTGAATCGGTTTTCCGGTATTGAGAACTTTAAGTCCTCTCTGGATACCGTCGGTTGCGCCCATAGCAATGCATCTGACGGTGTCATCACCGATATGCTGGACAACTTCTAATGTAAGTTCGTTGCCTTGGGAATCATTGACTTTAAGGGCATCGAGGAGGGAGGGAACGTTGTTCTCGCCGAAACGAACGTCGATGACCGGTCCAACAGCTTGAACTAATGTTCCATAATTTACGTTTTCCATAATTATTTTCTCCTTAATCTTCTTTATCTTTACCGGCATTTGCGCCAGCAACAACTTCTGTGATTTCCTGAGTGATGGCAGTCTGTCTCATCTTATTGTATTCAATTTGCAAGGTTGAAAGCATATCATCGGCATTGTCAGTGGCTGTCTCCATAGCATTACGTCGGCTGGCTTGTTCTGAGAGCTGACTTTCAATCAGCTTCAAGTACATTTCGCTGTCCGCATAATGAGGAAGAATTAAATCAGCAACAGCATTGGGATTAGGTTCGAAGATAGGTGAGCTTTCTAGTTTCTTGGCTTCTTTAAGCAGTGAGTCAACATCCATAGGGGCCAAAGTTTCAATAGTAGGGACAAAGGTCATGGAATTTTTGTAATGAGTGTAGACTAGTTTGATAGCCTTATATTTTTCTTCTCTGTATAAACGGAAGAGGAAGTGTCGGATAGCTCTGACATTGTCATAGGTGAAGGTTTCAAAAAGCCCGGCATAATCAGAATAGACTTTGTTCTTGCCGTTATGGTAATGAATATAGCCCTTCTGTCCGATGACGACTATCTCATCCTCAGGTTTGAGAATAGGATCAATAGCTCGATAAATATTATAGTTATAGGAACCACATAATCCTAATGAGGAAGTGACAATGACATAAAGGGTTCTTTCATCAGAAAAGCTAGTCAGATATTGACTTAAACGGGTTCTTGAAAGATCAACGCTGGAAATAGTACGGAGCATTGTTTCCTTCATCTCGGTGGCAAAGGGCAACGATTGTTCATAGGTCTTTTTCCATTTCTGGTATTTGACTGAGGCCACCAATTTCATGGCTTTGGTGATTTTCTCAGTCGATTGGACCGTTTGGATACGTCTCCTTGTTCCAATTAAAGATTCAGACATTAATTGTTGTTAAGTCCTTCCTTGACATTCTTGACGGCTTGTTCAATCTTTTCTTTAGTTTCATCACTAAGAATCTTGGTGTCTCTGATAGAGAAGAAGACTTCAGGCATATTGTTAGAAATATAAGTATGGCAGTTCTTCAGAACTGAATGAATCTGAGGAATAGCAATATCATCAAGAAGACGTGACTGGGCGATATAGATATCGACAATTTCATCTTCCATGGTTAATGGCATATACTGCTTCTGCTTTAAGACTTCTTCCAGAACAGCACCATGAGTCAGAGTGGCTTTGGTGACAGCATCAAGGTCACTTCCGAAACGTGAGAAGTCAAGAAGTTCGGTATAGTTGGCAAGTTCAATCTTCAAGGACTTGGAAATGGATTTCATAGCCTTGATCTGAGCGGAAGAGCCAACACGGGAAACGGATAAGCCGGTATCAATAGCAGGTCTCTGACCGGCATTGAATAATTCGTTGGATAAGAAAATCTGTCCATCAGTAATGGAAATGACGTTTGTCGGAATATAGGCAGAGATATCTCCGGCCTGAGTTTCGACAATTGGCAAAGCGGTGATACTTCCGCCACCATTTTCTTTTGATAAATGGCAGGCTCTTTCAAGCAAACGGCTGTGGAGATAGAAGATGTCACCAGGATAAGCTTCACGGCCAGGTGATCTCTTTAAGAGCAGAGAAAGGGCACGATAGCTGACGGCATGCTTGGATAAATCATCATAGACTATTAAGACATCTCTGCCATGATTTTCCCAGTATTCAGCGATGGTGGTGGCAGCATAAGGAGCAATATAAAGCATAGGAGCAGATTCTGAAGCAGAAGCGTTAACGACAACGGTATACTTCATGGCATCATGATCCTTCAGTTTAGTGACAATCTGAGCAATGGTGGAATTTTTCTGACCGATAGCACAATAAATACAGATGACATTCTTGTCCTGCTGATTGATGATGGTATCGATAGCAATAGCGGTTTTT
Source organism: Bacilli bacterium (assembly GCA_041670225.1). Classification (GTDB taxonomy): domain Bacteria; phylum Bacillota_I; class Bacilli_A; order RFN20; family CAG-288; genus Enterosoma. The sequence goes on from JBAXZU010000036.1 coordinate 10,298, forward strand.
CCCGTCTGTCTATCGCCGATGATCAATTCTCTTTGGCCTTTGCCAATCGGAATCATACTATCAATGGCTTTAATTCCGGTTTCTAATGGTTTATCAACTGGCTGACGGGCCATAATCTTTGGAGCTGGGGCTTCAATAGGGGCTTCGACAGTATCCTTGAGATCTCCAAGACCGTCAATAGGCTGACCTAAAGCGTTGACAACTCTTCCTAAGAGGGCATCACCAGTTGGAACTGAGACGACTCTTCCGGTTCTCTTGACCATATCGCCTTCATAAATGGTGGTATCTTTTCCTAAAATGACGCAGCCGACGGAATCTTCATTAAGATTCATGACCATGCCAAAAACTCCTTTAGGGAATTCCAGCAATTCGCCATACATTGCTTTGTCTAATCCGTAAATGGTGCTGACACCATCACCGATGGCAATGACGGTTCCGACATCACTAGTTTCGATTTTGTCTTCGTAATTCTCGATTTCTTTTTTGACGAGATTGGTTATCAGATCCTGTTGAGCCATAATGCCTCCTTAGAGAGACTTCTTATAGAGAAGTCGGTCTTTAATAGTATTAATCTTTGTATCAACTGAGTAGTCGAACATCGTATCGTCAATGTAAATTTTCATTCCAGCAATGATTCGTTTATCAATCACCGTACGGAAAACAACCTGCTTTTGGTATTTTTCTGAAAAAATATCAGTGATTTTCTTAACTGCATCTTCCTTAAGTACAAAGGAAGAATAGATGATTCCCTCTTTAATATTATTAAGGTCATTATAGTAATGGACATAACTATTCCTGATCTGACTGAAGCCTTTACTAAGATGCTTTCTGGTGACAATCTTGAGGAAGGAAAGTGTGGAAGACTGAATGCTATCCTTAAAAACTTTGTCTAGAATCAGATTTTTTTCTTCGGAGGAAACCATTCTTGAATCTAAGAAGGAGTCCAGTTCCTTATTTGCAACCAAAACATCGCAGATGTGATTTACATCTGCCAAGGTTTTGTCGATGGCTTTACTGTCCTTAGCAACTTCGAAAAGTGCACGGGCATAATGCTTAAGAACTGGTTTATTCATTATTCCTTATCCTGAGATTCTTTTTTCTTGGAATCCTTATCCATATCATCAATGAACTGATTGATAATCTTCTCATTATCGGATTCATTGATCTCACGTCCTAAAATAGCCTTTGAGGCATCCAAAGCGGTAGAAACAATTTCATTATGGGCTTTTCTGTCAAGATAAGCTTTTCTGTCTTCGATTTCCTGTTCGCCTTGTTCACGTTTTCGGTCAATCTCAATCTGAGCTGCAGCTTTAATCTTACTTGCTTCAGCCTGGGCTTCCTTTTCAGCATCCTGAACTATTTTATTGGCCTGGACACGGCTAGCCTTGATATTGCTATTGGCAATATCCTGACTTTTCTGGGCATCCATTTTCAGAGCTTCAGCATCCTGAATATTCTTTTTAACATGTTCCCCACGGGCTTTCATTTTGGCTTTGATAGGTTTATAGGCAAATTTGAAGAAAATGAAAACTGTAACTAGGAAAGCTCCCAGTTGGGCTAAGCTGATCCAAAGATTTGGAAGAGCATTTGCGATAGTATCGGAAATATTGTTGGAAATAGAGGAAGTATCGCAACTCGTTAATAAGAATGCTGCAGAAAGAAGGGGGAAGGCTTTAAAAAACTTCTTCATTAATTCCTCTGGTTAGATACCTAAAGCAGCCATGGCAGTGGCAGCAGTAGTTGGGTTGGCAACGAAGATAAGGATGATACCGATAACAAGAGTATAAATAGCGCAGGTTTCAGTAAGAGCGCAGCCGATAATCATGGAACTTCTGATCTTGGAAGTAGCTTCAGGATTACGGGAAACGCCTTCGACAGCCTTCATACAGACCAAACCTTCGCCTAAAGAAACGAAAGCAAGGACTAAGAACATAATACCGACACCGATGTACTTGGCAGCTTCAGCTGTGTACCAGTTGTCAGCAGCAGTTTCAGCCAACATCATTAAGAAATTTGTCATATTGAGCCTCCTTTTTTATATAAATAATAGCTCTCTCGTCATTCAGCGATTGTGGTTTTCAGACTTAAAGCCGCAATCTGTTCTTCCTGATCAGGGCCCTGTTGGGCAATGTTGATCATGGATAACGTCATGAAGATCAAAGTCTGTATAAAACCAGAGAAGAGATCAAAGTAGGCATGGAAGAAGGGCATAATCACTGGACTGACAAGTAAACCGAAGCCATTGAAAAGCTGTGATAAAGCAACATAGACGATTGTTGACAGACAGAATCCGGCAAATGCATTTCCGAATAAACGCATAGTAATGGAGATAAGAGGAGAGAAGAGTGAAAGGAATCCGACAAGTGGAATAGGTGAGACAAACTGTTTGAGATATCCCCAATGACTGTACCTGATGGAATTAGCCTGTGTGGCAATCCAGGTAACCAGACCAATCATTAATGGGAAAGCAATGTTAGTGAAAGGATTAGTCAGAGAAGCAAATAAGTGGGAACTGTTCATGATGGAATCTTCACCTAAATAGATGAAGTTAGGAATTCCAATCATTCCGACGATAAACCCTAAGAAAATATAGGCGGAAAGAACCATGAAATAAAAGCTCATGTGGACATAGGAAACACCCATGTTTTCTCTAACCTGATCATCAAAGGTATCGATGGCAAATTCCATAATATTGACAATGCCTTTAGGTTCATCTAAGGCAGTATATTTTTTTTGTTTGAAATAAACAACAAATGAGAAAATACAGATTATCAGCATGACAATTATCGATGTGATAAATTCCGGTGAAATCATTTTGATGAAATTGTTGTTTAGAATATTTTCAAAATTCATTTTTCAGTTCTTTCTTTATTACAATCTCTCATATCAGAAATAAACGTATCTAATATAACAGCAACATAGACTAGAAATGAAACTATTGCACCAATTAATGCAAAGAAAACGCTTACTGTATCACGGTAACCAGGAAGATAATTCCACATGACTGCTGGGATAACGCAAGCTAGTATTAAGATAACAAATCTAAGGTAATTTATCAATAAAACAATCGGTTTATTTTTGGTTGGATTGTGCTGAGCTAGGAGAAAAAACACCATAACAAGAAGAGACAAAATAAGGCCGGTGGCTGAAATCAGGCAGGCTTTAAACATCTGAAGGCACAAAAGAACAATCAGCAATATCAAAGCAGCACCGAAGATACTGATCAGCATGATGTTTCTTCTTTTGTATTCGTTATTCATACTTAGCAATATAACACAAATGGACAACGATATTAAAAGTTTTTTCGAATTATCAAAAAGGTTATTGACATAGGCCTTTATTTCCGATATAATTCTTTTTGCTTTGGGCGTTTAGCTCAGCTGGGAGAGCATCTGTTTGACGTACAGAAGGTCATAGGTTCGATCCCTATAGCGCCCACCATTAAGCAAAGCAAGCCATCCTAAGCTGAGGTGGCTTTTTCTTTTTCTGGAGCAGTACCCAAGCGGTTCAAGGGAACGGTCTTGAAAACCGTCAGCAGGCTTATACCTGGCAAGAGTTCGAATCTCTTCTGCTCCGCCAGTGGCGTTGTATCCGAACACTGTATGTTTATCATAACGGGTTCGGTGTAACATTCAGGATGGATAGCCGTAATAAAGCTATCAAAATTCCGAATGATAAATAGTCGCTCAGAAA
>JBAXZU010000037.1:0-13733 GCA_041670225.1 Bacilli bacterium
ACCATTAATCCTAACTTATCCATTTTCACAGCCAAAGCAACAGCTTTGATCAGAACGGATTTTCCGCCGGCATTTGGACCGGTAATAAGCAATGTTTTTGGGTTATCTTTTCCTAAAGCTAAAGAATTGGTAATAATCTTTGTAGTCTGTAATAACGGGTGAAAAAGTGAATTAAGAGAAAGATATTCTTTTGATTGCTCAGCAATGCTGCCATTATATGAACCACCATAACGGAAACTAGCATAGTAGCGATCAAAGTTCATAATAATCTCATAGTCACGTTTCAAAGCCTTCAATTGTTTAGAACAGCGGGTCGAGAGATCAGCAAGGATATTCATAACCTCACTGTTTTCTTCTTCTAAAGCTTCCCGAAGGCGAGAACGTACTTCAAGCATTTCATAAGGAACCATAAAGGCCGTTTCACCTGTCTGAGAATAGGCGACAATGCTTCCTTTTACCAAATTTTTATACTGCGTTTTGACAGGTAAAGTTTCTTCACCATTTTTCATATTTATCGTATTACTGATTAAATATGCGGAATAACGGTTCTTATAGGTTTGAATGATACTTGAAAGCGAGCGTTCCAAGCCTCTCTTCTTAACACGGATTTCTTTGAGCTTCGCTGATGCATTATCAGAAACCGTATAATCAGGTTCCAAATCAGTCAAAAGCTGTCTCTTCAAGCCAGCAACAGGATCCAAATCAAGGGCGTCATCATTTAGATGCTCAAAATCCTTTTTATCCTCTAGAGTATCAATTAAATCACTAGCTCCAATCAGCAGATCTGCTACATTATATAGTTCAACTGCGGAAAGAACACTTCCTTTTTCTAAGGCTAAAAACAAGGGATCAAAATCTATTAATGAGGGAATATTCAGTTGATATCCTTCCATTACAAACCGATTTATCTCATTTAGGTACTGATGAGAAATTTCTACCTCAAAGGCTTCTTTGGCTAAAAAATTCTCTTGGCTGAAGTTTTTCTTCAGTCCTTCCAAAGCCATGAAATCTTTCAGATGTACGATGACTTGGTCAATTTCTTTATTTATATAATTTTCTTCCATAACTTAGTAATTGTAACACAAAACAGGTGATAATATTTCAAGATAATAAAGGATTTACCTATCTTGTTGTGATATGATATTTTTATGATTTATGTAACGATAAAAGTCGACCAGGCCAAGGCTGAAGAAATCCGTGATTTCTATAAAGCTAAGGAAATAACCGATAAACCCTATGAGTACTTTCTGGTCAGCCACTGCGGAATAACCATTCATGCTTACAAGAACCGCAAGGAAATTTACTCAATAGTTTTTTCCGGACCGGAAGCAAGTAAAGAAGAAGCTTTACAGTTTTCAAAGACCTTGACAATAAAGGAAATTGATGAGAATAAACCCAAACAAAAGGATGCCTATTATCAAGGTTGGGAAGATCTCTCTTACCAAATCGGAAGTGATGAAGTCGGTGTCGGAGATTTCTTCGGTCCTTTGATTGTTGCCGCCAGTTTTGTGGAACCTAAAGATATTCCTTTTCTTGAAAATCTGAAGATTAATGACAGTAAGAAAATGGATGACAATTATATATTAGAAGTCGGACCAAAACTCAAGAAAAGCATTAAAAACTATATCATTATGGTTTCCGCCAACAAATTATCCAATCTCGAAGAAAAATCCTTTAAGCTTCATAAAGTTATGGCAAAATGTCATAATCTCTCTCAGCAAGGCTTGATTGAAAAATACGGGATATCAGAAGAGACAATTGTCTACATCGACCAGTTCGAGCCAGAGGCAAATTACCGGAAGTTAGTCGGTGATGAAATTGTCAGTAATCCGCTCTATTTCCGTACCAAGGGAGAATCTTATTTCCCTTCCGTAGCCGTAGCCTCTGTCTTAGCCCGTTACACCTTTTTAAAGCAGTGGGAAGAAATGGAAAAAGTTTTAGGCTGTTCAATTCCGAAAGGTGCTTCTTCTCAAGTAGATAAAACCTTTTCTCTCATCAAAAAACAGGTTGGGAATGAAGTTGTCGATAAATACGTAAAGCGCTTTTTCCGTAATTATCGAGAAGACTGATTAAAAAACTAGCAATTAACATATTAGAGTGCTAAAATGGATTTAATGAAAGGAGACCTATATGGCCAATATTCTCTTTGCCGCCTTATCATTGGTTAGCTCCTTTAGTAAGGACAGCCCTAACACGGATATCAAATCACTAGAAATTGAAAAGAATAGTGAGTATATCCTTTCAGGAACCTATACAAATGTTAATAATCTTTTAGGCTTAAGTGTCAGTAACACCGACACTGAGGATTATTTTTATACTTTTGATGTCGAACCCGTAACCAAAATAGTCAAAGAAGGAAACGAGGTTGACTTTGGCTCAATCAATGAAGGAGACAAACTCAAGGTTACATATGATGGCTCGGTTTCCTTGGTCTATCCGCCAAAACTTAACCATGTCACAAAAATTGAAGTAGTTGAAAACGAAGAAAAATAAAAGAGCTTAGGCCCGGCCTAAGCTCTTTTCATTTGTATCTATTTAAAGAAATATCTGATCAGCTCTTTGAAATACTCATCAATCGGTGCATAGAAATTCATTCTTTTCAGTGTTCTAGGGTGAATAAGAGAAAGTGAATAGGCAGTTAAAGCCTGTCCCTTCATAGCAACAGTTTCTTTTCTATGACCATAGACAGGATCACCGACTATTGGGAAACCAATGTAGGCAAGATGAGCACGAATCTGGTGAGTTCGTCCGGTTTCCAAAGTGCATTTAAGGAGTGAGACTTTACCATTGTTGGCTAAAAGCACGCAATGCGTGATAGCATCCCTGCCTTTGTAAATATCAACCTTAGCCCGTCTATTGGTATGATTTGGTTTAGTCAAAGGGGCATCAATACGGAATTTTCTATCCTTAACATTTCCATAAACCAAAGCCAAGTAGCAGCGATGGAACTCACGGCTTCGAATTTCTTCCTGAAGGGAAGCTTCGGATTTCGGATTCTCAGCAATGGCCAAAAGTCCTTGGGTGTCCTTATCAATACGGTGGACAATTCCAGGACGCATATTTTCAGTATCGTCTTTGGAAAAATCAAAGCTTTCATCCTGATCAAAAAGATAATTAACTAAAGTATCATCAGCATGGCCAGGAGCCGGATGAACGACCATTCCACGTGGCTTGTCAATAATAGCAATATCTTCATCCTTATATATATAATCCAGTTTAAGCGAGTCGGCCGGCTTCAAAAAGCCTTTCTTCTCGACCACTGGTTCAGAATATTGGATTTCGTCTGTTTCTTTAAGAATAAAACTAGGATGGAATTCCGGTGCCTGATTGACACTCACACAGCCGCCCTTGATGTCTTTACTGACCTGACTTCGTGATTTTGAAAGCAAACGTGCTAAGGCAACATCAAGCCTTTCTCCGTTTTCGGCATGGAAAATCATATTTTCGTTACTCATCTTTTTCTCCTTCCTGGGAAGAATCTTCATTTTTTATGGCGGATTTCTGAGCTAATTTTTCTTTAAGATCAGCATTATCACCGACTTCAGGATGCATTTGCTGAACTTCATTAGCCTTTTTAGCCTGGATGATTGAAACAACTATATAACCTACAATTAAAACAATAATACCGATTACCAGGCAGCTATCAGCAATATTAAAGACTGGGAAGGATTTCCAAAAATCAAAGACAATGAAATCCACAACTCCGCGGTTATAAATGCCTTCAGCCTCAATAAGAAAGCCAAAACGGTCAATCAGATTTCCGACATCTCCAGCCAAACATAATGAGATACCGATCTTGGCAAACCGAGGGAGTTTCTTAAAGTAAAGGAAGAGAACAAAAAAGATAACAAATGCCATAATCAGGGAAATGCCAGTAAGCAAAGGCTTTAATCCAGCACCCATATTCCAAGCAGCGCCATTATTGAAAACTAAAGTGACATCAAAAAGATAAGGAACAGCGGTTTTCAATGCAACAAAGCCTTTGGCTTCATATTCGGCATGCATGGCATTATAAGCAACATGTTTGGAAACAATGTCAATCACAAAAAGAACAACAGCCAAAAACATGGTAAGAGTGAATTCAATCCAGTTATCTTTAATATCCTTTGCAGCCTTAGAAAACTTTTCCTTAATCATTATTTGTTAACAGCTTTCTTATAGACACTAGCACAGCGATGGCAAAGCTTATGCTCATCAACAGTTTCTGTCTCATCAAAATAATTCCAACATCTTTCACATCTTTCACCGGAATGTCTTGTGACCGAATTGGTCTCAGAAGCAGAGAAACCGGAAACAATCAGAACATTAGCCATATCAGCATTACCGATCGCGGAAATGATTTCTTTTTCCTCATCGTTTTCAGGAACATATTCAACCTGAGCTTCACTGGAAGAACCAATAACACCAGCTTTTCTGACAGGTTCGATAAGAAGATTGACATGTCCACGAAGAGCAACAAGAGCCTGATAGTCTTTGGTCATCTTTTCATCAACCGGTCCAAGTTCCGGATAAGCTTCTAAAGCTACACTTTCAAGATGATTCTTCAAAGGCAGGGCCGAATAGATTTCTTCAGCGGTGAAGCAGAGAATCGGAGAATAGGCAATATCAAGAGCTTTGCAGATTTCAAAGAGAACATACTGGCAGTTTCTTCTCTTAGATGAATCTTTGTCTTCGCAATAAAGGGTATCCTTACGGAAGTCAAGATAGAAGGATGACAGATCATTAACAATGAAATAATTAAGAGCATCACTTACACCGGCAAAATCATATTTGTCATAGCACTTCTTCATAGTAGTGACGACTTCATTGAGTCGGTTAAGCATCAGTTTGTCAACATAACTCATCTCCTGCGGCTGATAATCAGGATTGAAGATAGCAGTATCATCATCATAAAGATTGGTCAGCATGAATTTGAAAGTGTTTCTGATCTTTTTATATTGTTCACTGCAGACTTTAAGAAGATCAGGACTTAACTTAATTTCAGCGGTGGTGTAATCAATTGAAGTAGTCCATAAACGAAGAATATCAGCACCATAATTATTACAGATAGTAACGGGGTCAATACCATTCTTTTTGGATTTGGAGAACTTCTCACCATTCTGATCAACAATGAATCCATGAGTAAGAATATTCTTATAAGGAGACTTTCCGGTATAAGCTACCGAAAGAATCATGCTGGAATTATACCAACCACGATATTGGTCGTTGCCTTCAAAATAGACATCGGCTGGGAAAGGATGATCAAGAGCAATATCACTGCCTAAGAATGATGAGCCGGAATCAAACCAGACATCCATGATATCTTTTTCCTTGGTGAAGAGTCCATTAGGTGAATGAATGTTAGTATATCCTTCCGGAATTAATTCATTAGCAGTCTTTTCATACCAGATATCGCTGCCATATTTGCTGAAGAGTTCTTCAACATGTTTGAAAAGCACGTCATCCAAAAGCGGCTGTCCGTCTTCGCCATAGAAGATCGGAATCGGGACACCCCAAAGTCTCTGACGGGAAATACACCAATCATCACGATTGGAAAGCATGTTTTCAAAGCGGACTTTTCCCCACTCAGGAATATACTTGACCTTTTCAGCTTCGGAAAGAAGTTTTTCCTTGATTTTGGAAATGGAGCAGAACCATTGTTTGGTGGCACGGAAAATTGTCGGTTTCTTAGTTCTCCAATCATGTGGATAACTATGTTCAATATCCACCTCGCATAATAAAGCACCCTCACGCTGAAGAATCTCAATGACCTTGTCATTTGCTTCTTCATAGAATAATCCAGCAAGTTCTTTGCCGGTTGATTCCATCATATAGCCCTTTTCATCAACAGGGCAATAGGGCTCAATATTGTATTTCTTGGCAACACGGTAATCATCAAGACCATGGCCGGAAGCAATATGGACGCAGCCAGTACCGCTATCGGCAGTAACATAGTCATCAGACATAAGAATAGAGTCCTGCTTAAGGAAAGGATGATCACATATACATCCCTCACCATCTTTACCTAAGAAAGTTCTGATAAGCTCGAATTTTTCGAATCCAAACTTTTCTTTAAGTGATTGAGCTAAATCCTTAAGAACAATGAAATGACCTTGATCAGTATCAAAAATGCCATATTCCATACGAGGATTAAGGCAGATACCCTGATTGGATGGAAGAGTCCAAGGAGTAGTTGTCCAAATAACAAAGAAGTCACCGGGATTAATTAAGCTATTTCCCTGTCTGACTTTGAACTTGACATAAACAGTTTTGGCTGTGACATCCTTGTATTCAATTTCCGCTTCGGCTAAAGCAGATTCACTGGAAGGAGACCAATTGACAGGTTTCAGTCCTTTATAAATAAGTCCATCCATAGCCATCTTAGCAAAAATCTCAACCTGATGAACTTCATAATCACGGTTAAGAGTTAAATACGGATGATCATAGTCACCTAAAACGCCTAAGCGAAGCATCTGTCCCTTCTGCTTTTCAACCTGAGTCAGAGCATATTCACGGCATTTCTGACGGAACTGAGCCGGAGGGGTTGTTCTTCTGTCAACACCGCTCTTGGTGACACAGAGTTCAATCGGAAGTCCGTGAGTATCCCATCCAGGTGTATAAGGAACATAAAAGCCTTCGAGATTCTTACTTCTGACAATAATATCCTTAATGATTTTATTTAAGGCATGACCAGCATGAATTTCATTATTAGCATAGGGAGGACCATCGTGAAGATAGAAAGGATCCTTGCCTTCATTATGCTTAAGAAGCATCTGATAAAGTTTTATTTTGTTAAACTTTTCAACATAAATAGGTTCCTTCTGGGGAAGGTTTCCTCTCATTGGGAATGTGCCTTTAGGCATGACCAGTGTATCTTTGATTTCCATATTTTCCTCCAATGGCAAATAAATAATTACAAGCTAAAATATTATAAATAAATATTATTTATAAAACAACGATAACCCACTCTGGGAGTGGAAAAAGAAACGAAAATCCGCAGAATCTTCAATTAATGATTATCGCCATCATTAAAATAAAGAATTCCAAGACAATGAGGGCCGCAATGACAGGAAATAGTTCCGCCAGCCAAAGTAGGAATCACGTTTTTGAAACCAACTTCTAATAGTCTAGACTTGGCAGCCTGCAATACTTCTTCCGGGGCAGATGAATAAGTGATAAAAACTAATCCATGGTCAGGATTATCAAAGCTTTTCAGTATTTCATCAACATACTGAAGGACAACTTTTTTCATATTTCCAATAAACTTTTTCCCAGCGACCATTTTCCCGTTTTTTACAATAATAACAGGCTTCAGGTGAAGAAGGTTGGCACCAATATGTGCCAACATGGAACACCTTCCTCCCTTGTACAGATAATTAACTGATTCCAATGAAAAAGAGGCTTGATCAAAGGGAATTCTAGATTTAACCCTATCGACAATTTCAGAAATCCGGACACCACTTTCAGCTAATTTGCTTGCATAAATAGCCTGCAGGGCAATGCCTGTTGATAAGGTTCTAGAATCAATGACATAGACATTTTCAAAATCCTTACTGACCTTTAAAGCATTTTGATAGGCACAGGATAATTCACTGGATAAAGAGAAATGAATAATGCCTTCATAGCCTTCATCAAAAAGTTTCTGAAAATGTTTACGATATTGAAATTCATTAACCGCACTGGTTTTGGGTAATTTACCGGTTTTTTCCGTAAATTCAAATAAATCTTTTGATAAAACGACTCCATCAAGGTATGATTTTTCGCCCATAACTATTGAAAATGGGACGGTACGGATATGGTATTGTTCAAGTATTTCAGTAGGCAAGTCAATAGTACTTTCAGCGGATATAACGATGTTCATTGAAAAAATCTCCTTTGTTTTCTTTTTGTTTACATTTTATAGTACATTAAAATTAATCACATTTCTATTGTTTGTACAAAAAATAAAAAAATCCCGATTACTCGGGATATATTTTCTAATGGTGGCCCAAGGCAGGGTTGAACTGCCGACACCAGCATTTTCAGTGCTGTGCTCTGCCAGCTGAGCTATCGGGCCATTATTTTTACAGCTTTGTTATTGTATCAAACAAAAATGGCTTATTCAAGTACTTTTTAAAAAAAGCTTAAGAAAGCAAGACATAAAACCAGGTTACTTATTTTGTGAGAATTTCAAGAATAAATGATAACGCATATAAATTAAATAGATAATTATGTTTGCCTTAGATTTTTTTCCTTCTTACTACCAATATTTATTGAGAAAGGAAGAGGCAAAAAAACTGATGATCATTTAGGTTGTAACACTTAGCTTAGCTGACTATAATATTGTTTTTTATAACTTAGTCTAATCATTAATATTTGGAGAAAAAATCGTATGGATAATAATAAACTGAGAAGTGAAATTTCAAATTCCCTTGAGAATATCAGCGAACCCTGGAATAAGGAGTGGAATTATTTTCAAGAAACTGAATTCCGTGCTTTACTGATCGATAGATTCCGAAAAGGACAACTCACTGATAATAACAAGGTGGTTTTGGCATATCTTCTTTATAAAGCAAAAATAAGGATTTTTGAATCTTTACTTTTTGAAGTTGTCGTAAAGGCCAATGACGCAGAGGCAAATTTTGCTTTCCTTCTTGGTTTGTTTTATTACAAAGGTTATGACGTTTTCTGTCAAAACTATTGTTCAGCCTTAAAGTATTTTTCTTTAGCCAAAACCAAAAACCTGGCAATTGCCAATTATTATCTCGGTGAAATGTACCTCTTCGGTTACGAAGTTAAAGAAAATCCTGAGAAAGCCCTAGAATATTTCAAGCATTCCCCGGCAGCAAAGGGATTAAAGAGAAATGTTGGATATGCCTTAATAAAAAGCGGTCAGAAAGAAGCCGGCTTTCAATTATTGACCGAATGTGAAAAAGAAAACGATGGTTATGCTGGTTTGCTTTTAGGTAACTTAGCGTTTGATCAAAAGAAGGAAGAAGATGCTTTCTATCATTATATGAAAGGAATGGATTACGGATGCTCTGAATGCGTTTATCACGTAGGCAAAATGCTGATTGATGGACAAGGTACCTCGAAAAACATTTCAACAGGTCTTTCCATTCTTTTGAAAAACACCGACGATTCCAATAGCTGCCAAGAAATATGCCATATCATGAATGACTATCAGGAATACCGTGATCAGGATCTATTCCGTGAATTATTATTAAAGTCTTACAAATTCGGAAATTCGGATTCTGGCCGACAATACCTTTCTCAAAAAGAAGTCTGGGATGATAAGGACTTGAACATTGCTATTGACCTTTCGGAGACTTATCCTTCACTAAATTACTCCATTTTTTGCTATTTTGGAAAGAAACTAAACGGAAAAGCGTTAGAGTTTTTGAAAAAAGGTGTCTTTCTACATGATGAAAAATGCATTCGTGAAGCCATCAAACATCCTATCCTTAGGAAAAATCTTAAAAATTATCTTGTAACAAAATAAAAAACTGATACAACAATGGTAAAATAGAGAGATATGTATAAATTTTCTCTTTCTGTCCATGATATCGTTGATATTATTTTAAGACGGGGTCACTTAGACACCCGTGTTTTTAACCAAAGCTCAATGCAGCAAGGAACACTTCTCCATTCCCTCTATCAAAGTGAACAGGGAAAGGATTATATCAGTGAATACCCCGTTGAATATACCTTTGTTCAAGATGAATTCACCTTTCAGGTAAGTGGAAAAGCCGATGGTGTCATTATTGACAAAGATGGCAATATCACTGTTGAAGAAATTAAAACTACCGTTGCAGATTTAGATGAATTCATTCATGACCATGGTCAATGGCATTTAGGTCAGGCAGTATTTTATGCTTATATTATTGCTAAGCAAAGAAAACTGGGTTCCGTATCCATTTTGATGACCTATATGAAGCAGAACAATTACCGAATCCGCAAGCAGATTAATCAGATTTTCAAATTTGAAGAACTTGAGAGAACAGTAAATGATGTCATCCTACGCTATGCTTCTTACTGCCGAAAAATCATTCGCTTCAAGGAAGAAAGAAACGAATCAGTAAAAGCACTGAGCTTTCCTTTCACTGACTTAAGAAAGGGTCAGGAAGAAATGATGACCTTTGTTACCAAAGCCTGTGATGAAAAAAAACAAGTCTTTATAGAAGCACCGACTGGAATCGGTAAAACTATCTCAGTTCTCTATCCTTTAGTCAAAAGATTCGGTTCGAGGAAAGCCGACCGGATATTCTATCTGACAAACAAAAATTCCATCAAAGAAATTGCCATGTCTACTATGCGTCTTTTTGACCAAAGCGGAGCAAAAACAAAATCTATCGAATTCACATCAAAAGAAAATATCTGCTTTAATGATAAAAAAGGTCATTGCAATCCGGTTGAATGTCCATTTGCAAGAAATTATTACGACAAACTTTTAGATGCCATCTTTGATGCCTTACATAGATATGATACCTTTGACCGATCAGTAATTGAAAGCCTTGGCTTTGAAAAGACAATGTGTCCGTATCAGTTCCAGTCCGATTTATCAAAATACTGTGATGTCTTAGTCTGTGATTATTCTTATGTCTATGATTATCACGACCGACTTTGTCTAGAAGAATCGAATATCAAATCAACGCATACCTTCCTTTGCGTTGATGAATGTCATAATCTTCCTGAAAGGGTAAGGGAAATGTATTCTCTAACCCTTAGTATGGCTGAAATCGAAGATGCTCTTTCTTTATGCACGGGAACCGAGTTCACTCTTCTCAAGGAAGACATTAAGAACATTCTCTCTGGTTTTGAGCAAATGTCAATTGACCCAGATGATGAGAACATCAAGCGTTATCAGTTACAAATCATTGATTCGGTCTCAGTGGAAATTGAAGACAGCCTTAATAATGCAATTTATGATATAAAATCAATTCTTAAGAAACATGTTGAATTAATTACTGATCCATTGCTTGAGTTTTTTTATAAAATCAATAGTCTTTTCTATCTTTTATCACTCATCAATGACCCAGATACTCACGATACTTTCTTAACTTACCTTCTGGTCAATCAAGACATGACCATTGAAGGAATAAGGATAGCCAATTTGGACAGCCGTAATTTAATCCAGAAAGGCTCTGATTTATTTGAATCTACGATTTATTTCTCGGCTACCCTTTCACCTAAGGATTACTATATTGACCTATTGGCCGGTGATGTCAAAGAAGAATCAAACCGTCTTATCCTTTCCTCACCATTTGATTTCAATAACCGCCGGGTTTTCGTGAATTCCAAGTTATCCCTTAAATATCGAGACCGCGACAATACGCTTTTTGAAGTCTTTTCTTTAATTCAGACAGCCTGTTCAATCAAAAAAGGTAATTATTTTGTCTTTTGCCCTTCCTTTGAATACCTTGATAGAATTAGAAGCTTCTTTGAACAGAGTCCTCTGGAAAACACGACAATTGTCTATCAAGGACGAAGCATGAGTGAGAATTCCCGCAATGAATTCTTATCTAGTTTTTCCATCGATAACCAAAACACATTAATTGGGGTGATGGTTTTAGGCGGAATATTCTCCGAAGGTATTGATTTAGTCGGCGATAGATTGATTGGTTCCATTGTCATTTCTGTCGGTTTACCACAAATCGGATTTGAAAGAGATAGACTTAAGGAATATTATGATAAACTAGATGGAGGAGAAGAAAAACAGAAAGGTTTTTCTTATTCTTATTCTTATCCGGGACTAAACCGTGTGCTTCAGGCAGCCGGTCGAGTCATCCGTACGGAAAATGATAAAGGTTTTATTCTTTTCATCGATTCGAGATACAAGTATTCTCTCTACCGCACTGTCTTTGGTGAAATATACCCAGACTGTAGATACCTGTATTCAAATGGACAGCTGAAATTAGAATTAAAGAAATTCTGGGAGGATAAAAATGATTTACAATAAAAACCACATCCGAAATTTCTGTGTTGTCGCCCATATCGATCATGGCAAATCGACCTTATGCGACCGAATATTAGAATTGACTGGTGCTGTTGAGCAGCGAGAGCTCCAACCCCAGCTTTTAGATGATATGTCAATAGAACGTGAAAGAGGAATTACTATCAAGCTCAATGCTGTTTCTGTCACCTATAAAGCCAAGAATGGTGAAACCTATCTTTTTAATTTGATTGATACTCCAGGTCATGTTGATTTCACTTACGAAGTCAGCCGATCACTACGTGCCTGTGAAGGAGCTATCTTAGTTGTGGATGCCACTCAAGGTGTTCAGGCTCAGACTCTTGCAAATGGCTACTTAGCCCTAGACAATAATTTAAAACTCCTTCCCGTAATTAATAAAGTTGATCTCCCTAGCTCAAATGTTGAAAGATGCCAGTTAGAATTAATTGATACCCTTTCAATTGACCCGGACAAATGTCTTCAGGTCTCAGCCAAAACTGGATTAGGAGTTGATAATCTCCTCGAACATATTGTTACTGATCTCCCCTCTCCTTTAGGCGATGACACCAAGCCTTTTAAAGCTTTGATTTTTGATAGCCGTTTTGATTCCTATCGTGGTGTCATAATTATGATACGTGTTTTTGATGGTCAGATTAAGGTGGGCGATAAAATTCTTTTAATGGCTGATAAAGTAGTTTATACAGTAACTGAAATCGGCATTAGAACGCCTAAAGAAGTCAAGACAGGAATCTTACAGGCAGGAGAGGTCGGTTATTTAGCCGCTTCTATTAAAACAATTAAAGATGTCAATGTCGGCGATACAATAACTAATGCAGATTTTCCTACTCCTGCACCTTTTGTTGGCTTTAGAAAATCACAGCCAATGGTATTTGCTGGACTCTATCCTAGCGACAATAAGGATTTTGAAAATCTTCATAACGCCTTAGACAAATTATCACTGAATGATTCAGCTTTAGTCTATGAACCTGAAACCTCAGTTGCTTTAGGTTCCGGCTTCCGCTGTGGTTTCTTAGGTTTGCTCCACATGGAAGTAATCCAAGAAAGATTAGAGCAGGAATACGACCTTGATTTAGTCTGTACCGCTCCTTCCGTCGTTTATGAAATTACCTATACCGATGATAGGGTTGAATTCATTCAGAATCCGGCTGACTTCCCTAAGGATCGGACAAAAATCAAACAGACCAAAGAACCATTTGCCAAGGTTGAAATCATGACACCTAAGGATTATGTCGGCAATATCATGACCCTGTGCCAAAATAAACGTGGCGAATATCATGTGATGAATTACATCGATGAAACCCGAGTACAATTGGAATATAAGATGCCTCTGAGCGAAATTGTATTTGATTTTTTTGACAAACTGAAAAGTGTTTCCCAAGGTTATGCTTCTTTAGACTACGAACTAATCGGGGATGAAGTCAGTGATGTTGAAAGAATGGATATTCTTCTCAACAGTGAACCGGTAGATGCTTTAACCACCATTGTCTTCCGTGGCACTGCCTATTCCAGAGCTCGTGCAGTTGTTGATAAATTAAAGGATGTCATTCCTAAGCAGCAATTTGAAATTCCTGTACAGGCAGCTTTCGGAAACAAAGTCATTGCCCGTGCTGATATTAAAGCCGTAAGAAAGGATGTCTTAGCCAAATGTTATGGCGGAGATATCTCACGTAAAAAGAAGCTTTTAGAGAAACAGAAGAAAGGTAAGAAACGAATGAAGGAATTTGGAAAAGTCCAGGTTCCGCAGGAAGCTTTCATTGCCATGCTTACAGTGGATGATGCTCCCAGCAAATAGTTTTTTTAG
>JBAXZU010000038.1:0-13649 GCA_041670225.1 Bacilli bacterium
CGGCAATAATTCCCGCCGCTATTCTTGAAGAATCATAATTGATGGTCTTATCAACTCCGCCACTGGATAAATCAATCTGCCCAGTTGCTAACCCAATAGCCCAAATAGAGATAGTCATCAAAAGACAGCAGCCAACCGAAAGCAGAACATGAGTTCTTAATCCAGCTGCCTGACCATGGGTTTCACGCTCAATTCCGATAACCGACGAAATAGCACCGGCAATCAAAGTCGTAATCAAAACATAAACAGCCATGCCGTAGCCGTTTTCCCAATATACTATGTTAATAATAGCTTGATCCATATAATATAATCCTCTTTTAAGAATTATATCATAATTCTAGAAATTTAAACTAATAATCATTCAGCAAGATAAACTGCACTTCCATAAGTGTAATAAGAAATAATTCCGAGGATGGAAACAGCAATTGGGATAAAGGAAAGCAAAATAAAGAGCAACGAATATTTATCTTTAACTGAAGTCTCAGGTGTTTTGGATGCGCGGTGATAATTTACCAGGCAATAGACAATCAATGATAAGGAAAAAACAAGAGAAAAATAACCGATAAAACTTATTTTAAGAGCCGGAATAGTAGATAAAACAGCGATGAGTAATGAGACAGAAAGATAGATAGTAGAAAGTATTTTCTGATCTAGCTTTAATTCCTTAGAAGGAGTAATTTCACCATCATAGAGAGAACGGATGCGTGAGTTAGAAAGAGTTGTAAAAACCGGAGAAGCCAACAGAACTAAAATAATAATGGAAAGAGCGATGCTTGGCAGCATATATCCAGCATTATAGGAAAGCGAATAAGTAATAGATCCTGAAGAAAAATCCGGAATTAACGAGGATAAGAAACCAGTGTAGTTTTCTTCGCCATTAAGACCGTTCCAGACAATGCACCCACTCAGGAAAGAACAAAGGAAACGAAGTATTCCGAAAACCGACATACCAGCAACCAGAGACCAAATTTTTCTTTCGTAGAACTGCTTTCGGAAAACCGAACAGATACCGGCAAAGCCGAAAGCAAAAATATAATCAAGGAAAATCGAGACCCAATTATAGACAAATCCTCCGTCCAGAACCATATCCAAAGCTCCGAAAGCCATGCCGATAAAGGTTCCCCAGAGAGGGCCACAATAAAAACTGACCAAAGCCAAAGGGACCATTGCAACAGAAATAGAGCCGCCATTTGCAAAATGCATTCCTGGAATGTATTTGACAGCAATTGCGAGAACAAAGGCCAAAGCCAACATCATCGAACAGATAGTAATCTGAGTTATTCCTTTGGAGGAACTTTTTCGGCTAGACACATTTTCCTGAGTATTCATAGAGAAACCTTTCCGGCTATAAAAAAGCCTTGTCCAAGAAGGTCAAGGCAGGGGTTTCCATTAAAACGGTATGGAATTACTCCCTACGCTGGTCTTGACCAACAGGTTCGAAGCGTCGGGTTTAAACCCTCTCAACTGCAATGCAGTCCCGCTGTAATACTTTACTAGTCTAGCATGTTTTTCTAAATTGTGAAGAGTTATTTTCGTTTTTCGTATTCTTTCTCAATAACCGACATAATTTCATCCATTTTAATAATAGGGCATTGAATATCTTTATCAGGATGCAGAATCAGATTTCCGGTCAGGTAACAATCTATACCAGCTGTTTTAGCACAGGCGTAATCTTCATAATCATTATTTCCGAAAAGGATAACCTCTTCCGGCTGTAAGGATAGATGCTGAAGAATGGAAGTAAAGTAAAGTGGGTTAGGTTTTGAATAGGAACAGTTTTCATAAGTGGTGACGTAATCAAAATCACTTTCTTCTAATGAGACAAATCCCATACGGGTTTTTGTTCCGACTTTTGGAAAAATAGGATTGGTTGAAAGAACAGCTCCCCCAGTAAGTTTCTTAGCAAAACTAACAATTTCCTTTGCTAAAGGATTATCACCGCAGACTTCTTTAGCTTTGGCAAATTCATGCTGATAGAAATCATCAAATAAAGCTTTATCAGCCAAACCTTTTTCGCCATAGATACTTTTGAAATAATGCCAGAACACTTCTTCATTGGTTTCTTCTCCGTTGTTCTTATACATCAGATAAGTTCCCTTCCAGATAGTTTCAATCAGGGTGTCTTTCTGATAGCCATGGCTTTTCACCTTTTGGAAAAGCATTTCAAAATAAAAATCAGTGAATTTCTTCTCGTCCATCGGAAGTAAAGTACCATCTAAATCAAAGAATACACTTTTTAGCATTATTCATTTCCTTTCCTAGAAAAATATCCAATAGCAACGCTGCCCGGTCCTAAATGTGCACCGATAATCGGTGACATCATTCTGATCCTCACCTGACATGAGGGATTAATATTCCTGACCATGTTAGCAAGGCTTTCCGCATTAGCTAATTCATTGGCATGTGAGATATAAACTAAATTATAACCGATATCATGCGTTTTCTTATAAATTTCCGCAATTCTTTGAAGAGCAGACTTAAAGCCTCTTTGTTTTTCGAATAATTCTATTTTTCCTTCCTGGGTAACCTCCAAAAGAGGCTTAATCTTCAGTAATCCACCCAAAAAAGCTGCACCAGAAGAAATGCGACCGCTTCGTTTTAGGGAAACAAGATTATCGACAACACCTGAAGTGTTGACATTCATTTTGGATTTTTCGATACATTGGAAATTCTCATCGATATCCATTCCGTTTTCTTTATTCAGAATCATTTGCTCCAAAATCAAACCCATACCAGTTGTAGCAGTCAAAGAATCAATAACCAAAAGCTTGGCCTGCGAATATTTCTTCTGAAGATTATCTTTAGCCAACATGGCCGAAGAATAGGTCGAAGAAAGAGAACTAGAAAGCGATAGATAAAGACAGGAAATTCCTTTTTCTAAATAAGGTCCGAAATAATTTTCAAAAAAAGCAGGATTAATCTGACTTGTCTTTATAACCTTATTTGTTTTTACCATATCAAAAAAAGAAACAGCATCAAATCCATTTTCATCATCAGTATAGACTGTCGGCTTCCCATCAATAATAAATTCCATTGGAATTAACCCAACATTATGTTTTTGAGCAATTTCCGGAAGTATTTCTCCAGAAACATCCATAAAAAGAAAATAATTATTATTCATACATTCTATTTCTCACTTTCTTGATTGAATTCCATTTCCGTGTTAAGATAACGGTTGTTACATTTGTAATACCTGATTGATTATATAAACTAAGTAAACCTTTTTCAAAAAAATTAAAACAGGAAATACAAACAAAGGAGGATTGTCATGTCCGAAAAAGATCAAACACGAGGTCTCAAAAAACATAATGAAGAATTAAATGAATTAATAATCGATTCCTTAAAACAGGCTCTCATCATCCTGATGTCATTTAAGCCATTTGAAAAAATTAGTATTACCGAGTTATGCCAGAAGGCTGGGGTATCCCGAATGGGATTTTATGGTTCATTCAAAAACAAAGATGAATTGTTGACAAAAATAGTCATGGATATCAACAATAGACTACTTTTGAAAGTCGGATCACCTTTCCGGGCAGATTGCGGTTTAGATTGGTATGTCAATCTTTTCACCATTGTCAAAGAAGAAAATCAGACCCTTAAGCTAATCTTTTCAGCCGGTTTCAAGTATCATTATCTTTCTTTGATCAATTCTTTGGTTCTTCATGACCCAACGATAAGTGATGAAATGCGTTATTCAAGAATAATTTGGGCAGGAGGAGTGGTTAATACGATTATTTATTGGCTCGATAACAATATGAATGTTTCCGTAGAAAATATGGGGAAATTCACCCAGAACGCTGTTTCGGCATGGATAAAATAATATTTCAATGTTAAAATTGTAAAGAGGAATCATCTATTATGAAAAAAACCAAATTTTTGAATACAAAAACAGGACGTATCCTTTTTATTACTTCTGTCCTGTTTTTTCTTATAAACATCACTCTCTTTCTAGTCATCCTTGCTACAGCTGAAGTAGATCCGGAAAACGCGTATGAATACATATTCAACGAAAATCTTATAGTTGCCTTTACCATGACATTCATTATCGGAATCATCATTCAGATTTCGACTTCAGTTTCATTTATTGTCTTCAAAGTCAATTGCCATCCAACAATACCGCTTCCTATAGAGGCAACCACTGAATGTCCAACTTGCCACGGTCTCAATCCAGACGGCAATCAGTTTTGCTCTAAATGTGGTTCATCTCTTATCAAGAAAGATGAAATGGTTCAAGGAACTCCGGACATAAATCAAGAAGATAACCTTATTCAGAGAATTGAATCTGACAAAAAAACAATTCTTCCCTTTTCTTCAAAACTCTTTTTTGTCTTTTATTCATTCACCAATACCATAATTCTTGGAATTATCGTGTTTGTTCTTTCTTTTACCTTATGTATTTTAGAGGCTGTGAATATTATTCCGCCTTCTCCTGTACTGATGGCATTCTTTAGTATTCTTACCGGATTTTCCTTCATCTTTACTTTTTTAATTTCTATAGTCACGCCCATCCGACTTTCTAAATCCGAGAAAAATAATTCCGCAGTTACGGAAATCTATAAAGATCATATGACTGTTTTGACCAAGACCTCCTCGGAAAAAAATCAGACTTCACAGTCCAATACTTTCATCTTGATCTATTCCAATTTAATAAAGGCCACAAAAACTATAGACAGTTTTATCTTTGTCTCGCTTAATAACGAGAAAAAACGTGTTGCTATTTCAACTACCATTGACCAAATGAATCCTGAAACTATTCTCTTTTTAGATTCAGTACTTGATCAATTCAAATCAAAAAAGAAAATTTCTAAAAATTCTTAATCAATTAATTTTGAATTTTAATTCTCGATAAATTAAAAAAGACACTATAAGCATCTAAACTATTCCAGTTTTACTAGAAACTAATTCTATCTATTTGTAAGACGAGTGAACCATCATAAGAATTTATTCTTAGGTGTTCGTCTAGTGTAATCAATGGCGGAGCAAGAGGGATTTGAACCCTCGCTAGGTTTCCCTACTGCTGGTTTTCGAAACCAGTCCCTTCAGCCTCTTGGGTATTGCTCCAAACCTTAATATTATATATAGAATAGAAATGAATTTGTAGCTTTTTTATTAAAATTAGTGTATAAAAGATATATTGCTTAAAATTCAAATTATGATTGATAACAAAATAATTAATAATGATGTCCAAAAATCATCAAATCCACTTTGGCTCGAGCTTCTTCTCGATGGAATTTTGGTTGCAGCAATTGCCTTTTTAGGTAATTTCTTTTTAGGATTAGACATTTTCGAAACCGGTGCTGATGATATTGTCCAAATAACCTATTCAGCTGGAAAATACTTTACTCTTTCTACTTCCTTAAGTTTTACTTCTTTAATCACGGCTCCCTTATCTATTCTGTTGCTGACAGTATTGATGGTGCTGATTACTCCCTCCGGAATCAAAGCTTCAGTTGGATCCAAAGGCAAAAACCTTATCTCATTTTTTATTCTATCCTTATTTGGGGTTTTGGCTTATTTAGTCATCGCAAACTTAGCTTATGGATTCTTACCTGCTCATAAAGGAATTTCCATTTATCTTGCTTCCCTTTTAGTAAATATTTATGAGATTTTCATTTACAAGCTCTATTTTGAAAATCGCAAAATGTCAAATGCTTTATTCTGGGAATTATTCCGTTTTGCTATTGTTGGCTTAGTAGCAGCTGTATTTGACTTTGCTATGTGTTATCTGGTTCAGTTCGTTCTCTTTAAAGATAACATTCAGGGCTATGTCACCATTATTGCGACTGCCTGCGGTTTTATCATCGGTGTCATCATTAATTATCTGATGTCTACCTATATGGTCTATAAGGCCTCGAAATCAGGCTTTGGCAAGACTTTCAAAGGTCAGGCACTATTCTTAACCCTTTCTGTAATCGGCTTATTAATCGGCATGGGTATTCAGTATGTTACCTACGATATTTTATTTGTTAAAATGTCTGTTTCCTTCTTCTCATATCCAATTGATTTTGTAATCAGAACCTTAATCGTCATGGTTTATAATTACATAACCAGAAAACTCTTCATTTATCGTAAATAAACTCTTGAATTAGGAACAAAGAAATAATATAATTAAAAAGCTGTTTAGAAATGCAGGCGTAGTTCAGTGGTAGAACTTCAGCCTTCCAAGCTGATCATGCGGGTCCGATTCCCGTCGCCTGCTCCATTAAAATAGCATACACTGCTTAGGCAGTGTTTTTTTGTATTTGTAATAAGTTGATAATCAAAAGTCGGTATGTTCTTAAAGGATATTTTTGGTAACCAAAAATCCATCTGTTTACTTCAATAGAAAAAAAGAATTTAATAGAAAATGGGCTGATGATAATCTCATCAGCCCATTTTTTATATTTCGGATTTAACTTGTCAGCTAGACTTAGGCAGCTTCAGTAAGAACAATAGTGACATCACCAGTTGGAGTGAAGGTAACATTATTATAGGCTTCTATATCCTCATCAACTAAGGCAGTTTCACTTCCAACGCAGGTGACCAAGATATGGCCGCTCACATAGGAATTGACTTGGAGAGCACTGCCAGGAAGCAAATAGTCATCATTTCCATAAGAATTATAAGAAGTATCGTAAATCGAGCACTTATTTCCGTAAGCAGTAGTTGGACAGGTAAGGCTAATACGATAGGCCTCAATTTCGGTGACAGTGATCTTATAGCCTTCAGAAATCTGATAACTTCCAGAATAATTTTTGCTGACTTCATTGCCATCAGAATCAGTCAGGACAATGCTATATTCCTTGTTAACACCTGGGTCATTAGCCTTGATAACCAAGTAATCATCGGTATAGACATGATCAAGATTATCAACCTTGGTATCATTGACATAATAGGTAAGTGTGGCACCTTCAGGCTTATCGACAGAGAATCCAGTAATCTTATCAGTTCTTTCAGTAAGGAGGAACTTAAAGGTGGTATCACCATTAATTACATAATTATTGTAATTATTATTGAAATCACAGACATAAGCCTTGGAATACTCATTGTAGGAGAAATAATTGGGAGTAATTGTCGTAGTCTGAGTAGAATCGGTAACTTCAATAGAGACATTGAATTTTGAAGCAGCACCAATCAGTTTGACAGACAGAGTATAGCTCTGTCCAGCCAGGAAGGAAGGCTTACTCTCACTGGACTCAGCCGGGAAATAAGAAGTGTTCCAGCTTCCGCAGTTGGTGATAGTTGAACGGTTATCACCGGAAGCAATGAAGTATTCTTCAAAACCGTTATAATCGAAAGTAAGATTAAGTCCGGCTTGCTTCTTTAAGACTGGAACAATGGTGATATCGGATTCCGGCATAGTGAAGGTAAAAGTGCTATTAGCAGCATCAATGGTGGCATTAATTTCGATAGGAGAATTCTTACTATCAAGGGCTCCGATCTGATCAAGAGAGGAAAGCGGATCAGAGATATAATAGGAACAAGTCACCTGAGAACCGGCCGCAAACACAGTTCCGCTATAAGTATTGACGGTGATTCCAGTGATGGTTGCAACACTGATATTGTAAGTTTCAGAAGTGCAGATAGTGATTTCGATGTTTCCGCTGGCAGGAGCATCAAAGGCAAAATAATTGCCCATATAACTACTGGTAGTCGGATAAATCATCTCACCATCATTGACCTTAATTCCAACAACGCCGTATCCAGTATCAGTTTTGATTGAGCTGGCCATCAGATAGTTTTTAGCTGAAGGAATAGCACTGGTATAGGTAGACATTCCTAATTTTCTCTGAACTCCTAAGGCACTTAAATTAAGGACTGTACCCTCATTATTTTCCTTAAAGGAAACAGCCAGAGCATCACCAGTGACAAATTCAATAGTGATATCATTGTCAGGCATAGCAAAAATCAAAGAACCATCTTCATTCTTGGTTGGTGTGACACCGGTGACGGTGCAGGGAAGCAGATATTTGTTGGCTTCCTTTTCCTTGAAAGCCAAGGAATAATTTTCTCCTGGAAGGAAAGTGTTGGGGAACTCAGTATAAGTAGATGTATTCAGTTCAACTTTATCAAGTCCTACATAAGTGATAGTTCTGGATGAAACAGCGACAGCGGTGATTTTAATGGTAATATCATTGCTGAAATTAGAAATGTAGCAGCTAGCTAAGTTGTTGTCAAAAGCGTTGCCATTAGTCTTACTGAACTCAACAGGAGTCCAGGCATCATCAGCAGCGGAAGTTTCCTTCATCTTCAGTGAGACCATATAATCACCAAGTCTATAGACATAAAGAGTGATGGAGGTGTAATCACTGCGGTCAGGATTGAAACCTAAAGCCATGACTCCAGGATCAGCATCAACGGTAATTTTATGGCCACTGGTGGCATTGGTATAGTTGCTGTTATTGAAGAGCAAATAGATGTCAGCATCACTATCAGGCATAACAAAAGTAAATTTCACCTGCTGAAGATATCCAGAGCTGGATTTTGAATCTTCATCGTAAGTTCCCATGACGGTGACATCATTGACACGGAAATAGACGGATTCAGCACGTGTATAATAGATACCATATTCAGTATCAGTAGCATTGATGGTGGCAGTAACTGTTTCACCGACATCATATACATCATCTTTCTTAATTGAAAGAGTTGTCATATTGAATTCAGTTTCTTTTAAATTGAGATTATTAATTGACTTGATTTTAGTAACCTGAACAAAGGTAGCAGAAACCACAACATCTTCTTCAGGCATGGCGAAAGTATAGGTTGTTTCGCTAACCTTAGTAAAAACGATAGTGCCGGAAGTTAAGGCCTCAAAACGGTATCCATCAGATGGAGCAATGGTAACGGTAATGGTTTCGCCGGCTTTAGCAGTAAGTTTATCAAAGGAAATATCTCCGCCAACCAGGCCTTCAGCCTTAGAGATATTATAAGTAGTTTCCACCGAGATAGATTCTTCAGCCGAAGGTGAAGTTTCTTCCGTGGAAGGGGAGACTTCATCACTGACAGAAGGGGCGACTGAGGGTTCAGACGAGGTTGAAGAGGAATCTTCACTGGATACTTCCGAAGAAGGAACAGTTGAGGTTGAGGTTGAAACAGATGTTGAGGAAGAAGTCGAAACAGCAGGAAGAGCAGAACAGCTAGAAACAGCCATAGCTAAGAGAGCAAGTAAAGCAAAAGATTTCTTTTTCATTAAAATGAAGTTCCTTTCTAGGCAATTATGCCTTTATCTTTTCTAAGATTTACTCTATAAGAAGTCTCATCAGAAGTACCATAATCAACGATGATAGAAGTTAAAGTAGAGTAATTGTTGCCGTACCATTCCAGCCAAGTGGAATTATTGAGTTTTTCCTCAGTGGTAAGCAGTGAGGCGGAAATCAGGGTATTCCACTGTTCTTTAGTTCCGGTGTATTTGACCGCGGTAAGTTTGGGCAGAACCGGAAGGAGATTATGGCCTAATTTCGTTAATGAGGAGGAGTAGACTAAATTATTAAACTCTACGTTGACTAAGCTCAGAGCATAGGGAATGATTTCAGTCAAAGCAGTACAGGAACCCAAATCCAATTCAGTCATCTTAGGAGCATAAGCCAAAGCCGAATCACTGAGGGTTGCTAAAGCCGGTGAACCTGTAAATGATTCCAGACCTTCAGTAAGATTGTAGAAAGCATAATCATCAATAGTTTCGACCTGAGAATCAGAAAGATCAACGGTTCTCAGCTTATCGGTCTGAGCAAAAGCAAATGATCCAATAGTCTTGACACCACCCCAGGAAGTGATTTTATCAATCTGAGAATAATAGAAGCAATTCTCCGGAATGGCATCCAATGTATTAGGGAAGGAAATCTCTTCCAGACACTTGGTATAATAGAAAGAATTATCGCCTAAAGAGGTAAGTCCTTCATTAAGTGAAACACTTGTAACAATAGAATTACTGAAAGCCTGTTTTCCAATAGTCTTCAGACCTTTTCCGGCAATAAATCTGGTCATAGTCCGGTTACCGCTAAAAGCACCGTCATCAATAGAAATAACACTATCTGGTAAATAGAAGGCACCATATAACTGAGGTGAGAATTTAACTAAGGAAGTCATCTCTTTGTTATAAAGAACTCCGTCTTTAGCTGAAAATGCGGTATTTCCTTCTTCTACTTCATATCCGGAAATGTAGTCATTGCCGTAGAAAGAAAGGCTTCCGATTTTTACGACATTCTTAGGAATAATCACAGTGTTCTGAATATTACTATTGGCAAAAGCAAAATCGGCAATTTCAGTAATGCCATCAGGAAGATTAAACTGCGATGTTGATTCCTTCTTAGCGACGGAAAGAATATAAAGACCGGATGACATGAAGGCACTTTCGCCTAAACTAGTCAGACCGCTAGGAAGAGTAACTTCTTTAAGACGTGAACAATTGTGGAAAGCGAAAGGTGAGATGGTTTTTAAAGTTGAAGGAAGGTTTACCTGACTCAGAAGCGGACATCCGGAAAGGCAGCTGTCAGGAAGAGAAACAATTCCTTCACCAAAAGTAATCGTATTAAGATTTGGCATTGATGCAAACGGAATGGAATCACTGGCATCATCAAATCTGACAGTTCCGGGAATATTCAAAGTAAGTATTCCTTCTGCCAGCCAGAAGGCACGGATATGAATCGTAGTCAGTCCTTCAGGAAGAACTACATCATGAATCAAAGAGCCAGAGAAAGACTGATTATCAATGACTTTAAGGTTTGAATTTTCGGTTGTGACAAAGTTTCGGATACAGCGGACATCCTGAAGAGACATTTCGCATAATTCGGTAACAGTATCCGGCAAAGTAAAAGTCTCCATATCCAAAGCCATCGGGACTTTGACCAGTTTTATCATATCCTTGCTATAAAGTATTCCATCTTTACTGGTGTAATACTGGTTTTCAGGATCAACAGTGATTTCCTTAACAGACACCGAGGCATAAGTAGAAATGAAAAGACATCCGACTTCTCTGATGTTCTTTCCTAAATGAACAGTCTTAGCATATTGGGAATCAATAGCGAAACTATCTAATTTAACAACGGGTAATTCTTCGCCGTTATATAAAATAGAATCAGGAACGTAAACATCTTCATATTCACGGTAAGGATCATAGAAGCCTAATAATTCAATCTCAGTCATGGCCTCATCGACAAAGGCCCAAGAATAATTATCAGTAGATTTGTAATTTCTTTTCTCGTATTTAGCAGTATAGACAATACTGGTTGCGTCAACCATGGATTCCTCCCAGCCGATAAAGATGTAAAAATTGGTTGAATCCAGATCACGATGAGGTTCAGCGCCTTCGTACTTAGGAAGAGCTTGACCGAAGACGACTTCACTCTCCTGAAGAATAGTACCATCGTAATCACGATAAGTCACAGTGAGAGGCTGAGCAATACTAGGACTTTGTGATTCCGAAGCCGAGTCGGAAACAGAAACCGAAGGCTCGACAGATGGGAGAACCGAAGTTGAGACGGAAGTCTCTGTGCTGACTGAGCCACAGGATGTAAGCAGTAAGCATAAGCTTAATAATGGTAAGGCTTTGTTAAATTTCATAGATAAAATCCTTTGTTAAATATGGGTGTAATTATAAATGAAGATAATATCAATTGCAAACATCAAAAAAAAAAAATAAGTTGCAAATCTGTTTAATGTTTATTTAAAAAAACTAATATGGTATAATCCCAACCATGAAAAGAGGATTCGGAAAATGAAAAAACAAAATCTGCTCAGCTTAATACTATTATCACTCCTAGTAGCTTCCTGTAATAATACACCTTCAGCATCGACATCTGATTCCGCTAAGGACAGCAGTTCAACAGAACCATCTGTTTCTATCTCCACGGAAGAAGAAGAATCTACCTCAGTAGTAACTGATAGATTAACCGGACAGATGCTTGATGTTCTTAGGGCTGGATATTCGGCAAATGAAGAAATAACCACTGTCACTAAAACTTCGACTTCCTATGGTTCATCTTCAAAAACTGAAAAGAATTACCTGGATTATCAAGTCACCTCCGAAGGATATACCTTCCAAGAATATGCCAAAACCGATAGTGGTTCCACCCCCAATAAAAACAACCTGATTAAGAGCGGACACATTGTTAATATAGAGAATGTGGCTAATAAGGCTTATTTGGGAATAGATAATGCTATTCATTACTCCCAAATCACCGATCCTTTGACTACTGAGCCAATGATTTTCAAGGATTCAGGATTCTCAAATCCTTTCTCAATCATTGATAGATCTCTTTTTATCAAGCAATTAGACAATCCGACAAATTATGTGAGTGACACGATTAATGAAGAACAGGAAAAAATCCTTACCGAATTAGGCTATTCCTTGTTGGGAACTACCGACTACAAGATAGATTCCTTTATTCTTAAAACTGAAAACGGCGTCATCACTTCCTATTCAGCCGAATATCTGCCGTTATCAGAAAACTCTGTCATGACCTCTATTTCCTTAACCGGATCTTTTGTCACAAAAGGAGAGGAAACCAATCTAAAGCCCGTAACTATCTTCCCTGATTCCGGTAATAAAGATTTAGAAGAAGCCTTTTTATCTTTGAAAAATAAGAATTATAAGGAAAAAATCGAGATATATTCAATCAATGAAAGCGCTTTAGCGAACAAAAGTGTTGTCTATGATTGCCAAGTCACCGACAACATTCTCCAGACTGAAGTAAATGACTTAACCTATCCCTCAAATTACAATCTCACTTATGTTGAGAAAAACAATGCCATCAGTCAGTACACCAAGATCAATAATAAGTATTATTCCTACCTAGAACCAGAGGAAGAAATGACCCTTGAAAACATTCTTCCTTCATTTGAAATCTCTTCCGATCTTTTCACTTTGGATGATGATGGCAAAACCTACAGCATGAAGAAAACCGTTCCCGCAATCACCCCTTCAACTGATATCTATAATATTTTTGCTAATCATAACGTTTCTGATTTAAAGATCCTTGTTGAAGACGATTCAATGGTAATCACTAACTTGGGAAGTAATTTCAAGGAAGTGACAACAATCTATGACATAAATACTTCCATCTCTGATTTTTCAACCGATTTAGTCGAAGAAAACTGTGATGATCTGACCTGGAAAGATCTTTTATCAAATCAGTCAGATGAATACAACTCTTATTTAGAATATATGAAATCTGATGATGTCATCAATACTATCCCAACCTTAGGCGGAACCTTCTCTTTAGCAACAATTGCCGTAGATAATAGTTATCGTGAAATCAAGTACCATCTTGGAACTGATATTACCTATTCAAACACGATAGTTATGAATTGGCTGAATAATTTACAGAATGTTGGCTTCGGAGAGCCTTCAATCAACATCTATGGCGGATATTCAGCTTATTATGATGCTGGAGCTATCAAAATCAATGAAACCGTCTCTGTGACCCCATATATGGATATTTTCTACCTTCAGGATACTTACGGCGAAATCTACCTTTATATTTATGCCTATATCAGCCTCTAGAATTCTGATTTAGCAATAACGATTTAGAAGGCTAATCAACCAATAGTTCATATTAAGGATATTTACTCAAATTCCAAATTGCGGCCTTGAGTAAATATCCTTTTTTAATTTTTTTAAGTAAGCGAATTTCACTCAAGTGTATCAAAAATGTATCAGGAAATAAAAAAAG
>JBAXZU010000039.1:0-12900 GCA_041670225.1 Bacilli bacterium
AACGATTAGTAGATATCTTTTCTCCGTTAGTGAGTAGAACATCATAATCAATTATTGCTTTAAAGAACCTGAGATTGACTAGGAAAGAGACATTAGGCCTCGCAAAACCTTTATCCAAAAGAATGGTGTCTATTTCCTTCATGCTTTTTCCACGGGAAGTGATTTTTTCTCCATCTATCATATGGTAGACCAAAGTATGACCGA
The DNA here is from genome assembly GCA_041670225.1 of Bacilli bacterium. GTDB lineage: Bacteria > Bacillota_I > Bacilli_A > RFN20 > CAG-288 > Enterosoma. The sequence goes on from JBAXZU010000039.1 coordinate 205, forward strand.
ATGATTCTACGTAAACCAATTGATTGGAGAAGATGATTCTTAATCCGCCCTGCTGTGATACAGCAAAATTGAATCCTTTTCGGATAACGCTATTTCTTACTTTATCCATTCTGAGCTTCAAATCATTATATTGAAGTGGCTTGAGAAAATAATCAAGGGGATGATAAGTATATCCTTCCAAAGCCAAACTAGCAATATTAGTACAGAAGATAATGAAAACATCATCATCAATCTGGCGAATCTGTTTGGCTATCTGCATACCGTTTGAATCCGGCAATTCTATATCCAAAAAAATCAAATCGAAATTTGAATTCCAAATAGAAAAGAAATCTTTGGCAGTATGAAAAGTTTCAATCTGCATGGAATAGCTTTCAAGTTTTTGGTAATTCAAAAGATGATTTGTAATGTTCTTTAGGTCTGATTCATTATCTTCAACAATTGCAATTCTGATCATGGTGTTTTTCTTTCAAATAATTATATTATTATTCAACGCTTTTTTGCAACTGGACCGATGGTTATACAAAACTAAGAAAATATTATGTTTTTTAGACTTTTTCACAAAAAGTGTCTATAAATCAATTATAAAGAATAAAAGCGAAAATGTTAAAAATGACAAAAAAATAACAGATTACGAATTTTATTATGAAAGTTAAGTGAAAACAAAAAACAGATTTATTAAGAAAGTTCAGGAAGTAGACTAATTAAGAAAAACAGTATATTTTTTAAACAAAAAGCAAAAAAATGATTACTTCTAATGTCAAAAAATGGGTGTAATAATAGAAGCGGTTACATAGAGTAAAAGTCTTTAAGAGAGATTTTGTTTCATGTAATTTTTCTGTACCCTAAAAAAGGGAAATCTGTTTTTTTTATAAAGAAAGGATAAGGAATATGAAAAAAACTACGAAGATCTGGTCTGTTGCCGCGTTAGCAATGATTATGCTGACTGGCTGTAATGGAAACCCATCTGCTACTGGTTCCACCTCTACCTCCGCTTCTGTCGCTCCATCTGTTCAACCATCGACTGAGCCTTCAACTAATCCGTCGACTGAGCCTTCCGCTTCTGCCGAAGAAGAAGACGATGAATTTGAAGAAATTGTTGAAACCGAGAAAGAAGCCACTGGTTATACCACTGGTAATTTATCAGCCAAAGGTAAGTTCTATACTGATTATGCTACATTTGCTGATGAGCAGGTAGCAGCCAAGGAAACTGCTATTCAGATTGCTGCTGAAGGTGATACTTTATTGAAGAATGCCGATAAGGCTCTTCCTTTAAGTTCTGGTGAAAAGCATGTCACCCTTTTTGGTATGCATTCTGTCAACCTCATTACGGCTGGTGGCGGTTCCGGTGCCGGTACAACCGGAAACAATGGAATGACTCCATCTACTTTAGAATCCTCACTGACGGATGCTGGATTCAGTGTCAATCCGGTAACTCTTAATCTTTATAACGCCTACACTGCTATGGGAACCGTTAACAATGAACTTCCTATTGCAAATTACACTCCTTCTACTATTGCTTCTTATTATGGATATGGTGAAGCTGCTATTATCACTATTTCCAGACAGGGTACTGAAAATAAGGATCTTGAAACCAACAATGTTGCCGATCATGCCAATGAAGATGATCACACCTTACAGCTTGATGATAACGAAGTTGCCTTGATTAAGCATGTTAAGCAAAATTTTGGAAAGGTTATTGTTCTTATCAATTCTTCCAACATCATGCAGATTCCTGAATTAGCTGAAGAGAAAACTGAAACCAACATGGGTGTTGATGCTATTCTCTGGATTGGCGGTGTCGGAAACAATGGTGTTGATGCAGTCGGTCAGATTCTTAATGGTAGTGTCTGCCCTAGCGGACATACTTCTGATCTTTGGACAAGAGATTTCACAAAAGATCCTTCATTCACTAACTTTGGCTTCGATTCTCAGAACAAGGATTCTGATGGAACCAGATTAGATGCTGCTTATTACAATTCTAAGGGTGAAATGACTAATTACACTCAGGTTGAATATCGTGAAGGCATCTATAACGGCTATCGTTATTATGAAACTGTTGCTGATGATAAAGGATCAGCTACTGGTGAATCCTGGTATAACGAAAATGTCTTATATCCTTTCGGATATGGTCTTAGCTATACTTCCTTTGAATGGAAATGGGCTAATGTCAAGGATGGTCTTACTATTTCTAAGGCCAATCAGACTGTCACTGCCAGAATTAAGGTAACCAATACTGGTTCCGTTGCTGGCAAGGATGTCGTTCAGCTTTATTATTCTGCTCCTTATACTAAGAATGGAATTGAAAAATCCAGCACTAATCTTGCCGGATTTGCCAAGACCAAGATGCTTGAACCAGGAGAAAGTGATGTTGTCACTGTTCAGTTCCTTGCTCAGGATATGGCTTCCTATGATTACAATGATAAGAACAAGAATGACTTCAAAGGCTACGAACTTGAAGCTGGAACCTATACCATTACTGCTAACCGCAATTCTCATGAAAAGGTTCTTTCTACTACTAGAAAGGTTGCTACAACCATTCAGTGTAAGACTGATACTACTACTGGCAAGGAAATCAAACCGATTTTCTCTCAGGATGATCAGTATATCTCAACAAATTCAACTTTACTTGCCAATCAGATTTCCAGAGCTGCCGGTTTAACTCAGCCTGTCGCCTCCACTAAGGCTGACAGAACTGTCTCTGATGAAAAACTTGCTAAGTGGGATGATCAGGACATTTATGAACATTATGAAAATAATTCAACTGATCCTTGGTATGTCAATGCCTCTGGAAAGCCTTCAACCTGGACTCAGGAAGCCACTACTACTACTTATAAGTTAGCTGATATGGCTGGTGTTGATTATCAGGATGTCAAGATTGATAGCGGCGCAGTTGTTATTGGAACTGATGAAGGCTCAAAGAAATGGGAAGATTTCATGAATCAGCTTACTTGGGCAGATTTATGCAACATTGTCTCCGGTGATGCCCATTCTGGTCCTGGTATGGCCGCTATGGAAAATATTGGTAAGGATAAAGACAACTATGCTGATGGCCCTGTTCAGATCAGAGGTGGAACTCTCTTCCCTTCAGCTCCGATTCTTGCCGCTTCTTATAATGTTGACTTAGGTGAGAGAATGGGACGCTTTGTCGGAAATGAAGGTATCTTCCTTGGACTTAGTCAGTGGGCTGGTTCAGCTATGGATACTCACCGTTCACCTTTCTCCGGACGTAACTTTGAATATTATTCACAGGATGGTGTCCATGCTGCAAAGTTTGCCGCTGCTGTTGTTAAGGGTGCCGTCTCTAAGGGTTTGATCTCTTATTGCAAGCATTTCTTCCTTAATGATCAGGAATCTTATAGAGCTGACTTTGGTGGTGTTTTCACTTTTGCTGATGAACAGACTATCCGTGAAATCTACCTTAAGCCGTTTGAAGCTGCCGTTAAGGCCGGAAGTATGGGTCTTATGTCTTCCTTCAATAGAATCGGTGAAGCTATAACTGCTGAATCCTATGCCGTCCATCAATATCTTTTAAGAGATGAATGGGATTCTAAAGCAGATGTCTGCACTGATGCCTGGGCTAAAGCTTATGTACCTGTTAACCTCATGGCTGTTGCTGGTTCTGATCAGCTTCTTGGTTCTTCCAAGTCCTATTCCGACAATGCCCTTGATTGGGGAACCTGGGATGCCGAAAGCAACGTTGTCAAGGTTAAGGCTAATGCCGATGCCACTGAAAACACTTTGAACAGCGAAACCCTTTATGCCGGTCTCCGTATCCGTGCACAGCGTGCCTTATATACCAGAGCCAATTCCACTACCAATAAGAATGGTGCTGTTGCCGGTGAGACTTTAAGCGTTACTCTTGAAAAAGATGTTTCTAACAATGTCAAAATTTCTGATGAAGATATTCAGGTTACCTTAGCTGAAGGAGCAACAATGCCTGCTGGATTAAGCATCACCAATGGCATGGTTGTCTCTGGCAAACCTGCCGTTGAAGGAGATTATCAGGTTAACGTCAACGTTACCAAGGATGGCTGGATTTCTTCTACTGCTGTCTTAGATATTACTGTCAAGTCTGCCTTACATGTTGATGGAAAGGCTATCACCACCGGTGAAACCAATGCTACCTATAAGGCTGGAACTGCTACCACCTCCAAGATTGATGTTCCAAGCTTAGCCTATGGTACTCTTGTTGACAGCAGATACCTCATTGTTAACTATTACACTAAGGACTTCACTAATTACAACAGAAACGAAGATAAGACCGCTTCAGATATCATCACCATCGATGCTGCTACCGCTGATGAATCTCATGAATACGCATATTCCTACACCGGAAATATTCCTGCCGGTATGACTCTTACCACTGTTGAAAAAGATTGGATTGGAAAAGCCAATAAGGGCAGCTATAAAGTTGCTGACTATTATGAACTTGCCGGTACTCCAACCACTAAGGGAACTTACACCTTCACTGTTACTCTTACTGTTCCTAAGACTATGTATATGATGTCTTGGCTCTTTGCCTCATTTGGCTGCACTACCACTACCTTTACTCAGGAAGTCACTGTCGTTGTCGAATAATTAGCATCTGCATTGATTGGCCCATGGTTTTCCATGGGTCAATCGTTTATTTAAAAATTTCTTTTAGGAGGGAAATATGAAAAAACATGCATTAGTTGCCATTGCCGTCTTATTATCTGCTTCAGGTATGTTATTTACCAGCTGCTCATCAACCGGAACTTCCGGCGGAACATCAGCAAGTACTTCGGTTGCTGAAAAAGAAGTCGCATCGGTAGTAGTCAAGACCATGCCGACAAAAACGACTTATTATATTGGCGAGACTGTATTTTTTGAAGGCGGTGTTGTTACCATTAAATATTCAGACTCAACTTCAGAAGATGTCAATATGACTGATTCCAGGCTGGAAGTTTCTGCTGTCAGCACTGAAACTGCCGGAAACAAAAATGTCATCGTCAAGTATAGCGGAAAGAGAGTAACTTTTCAGATTGAAGTAATTGCAGAGACTTTTACTGTTTCATTTGATCTCAATTATTCTGGTGCCGCTGCTGCTACTACTGCAACTATAAATAAGAATGAGACTGTAAGTAAACCAGAAGATCCTACTAGAACCGATTATACTTTTGATGGCTGGTTTACAACTGCTGCCGGAACCGGAACTTCTTTTGATTTCACTACACCAGTTACAGAAAACTTTACTCTTTATGCTAAGTGGCTCAATAACGCTAAGGCTACTTACACTGTTACTTTTAATCCTAACTTCTATGGTGTTGCTAAGACTACTGAAGTCAAAGTTGAAGAAGGAACCACTACTACTGCTATAAGTGCTCCGACTGTCACTGGTTATGATTTTGGTGGCTGGTATGATGAAGCTGCCTGTACTACTGAACATAACTTCACTACACCTGTAAGTTCTAATACTACTGTTTACGGAAAATGGGCTAAGAAAGCTAATTATACTGGAGAACACACTTATACATTAGAAGCTGAAAATGTTTCTTTGAAGGGCAAGACTGGAAAAGGTCTTTCTGGTACTGTCACTGAAAAGGGAATGATTGTCAATGTTGAAGGAATTAATGCTTCCGGTGACAAACTTGTCGGTTATCTGTATAAAACCGGTTTAGGAATTGATTTCCGTTTCTATAGTGATATTGCTACTACTATTACTTTACAAACCTGCTTAAGTCAGGAAGTCAGCGGATATACTTTTACGAAGGATAATTACACTATTTCATTTAACGGATCGGCTATTGATTATCCGAGTATTGTTTTCAGTGATTCAGAAGTACCGGCTACTAATGCTGCTCTTCCGTATGCTACTGTTAAGACTTTCACACTCTCTACTACTCTTAGTGTGGCTAAAGGAAAGAATCTTGTTTCTTTCCTCACTTCTAACAGTGATGCTATTGTTGGAACAACTATGGAAGCTCATGCACCATTAGTTGACTGCATTAAGGTTACAGCAAATGATGCTGTTATCGGATGGGATGCCAATTACGACCTTCCTGCTAATCTCTAAAAAATAACAAGGAGAATATATGTCAAAAAAAATATTTAAGCGAAAAGGTTTTATTACCTGGGCCTCGGTTTCAGGTGGCCTTTTAGCCCTGACTCTTGTTGGTTCGATCTTGGCCATGACTACATTTTCGACTCTGTTGAATTTTGCTTTTGGCTTTGGAGGAAACATCTATAAGGAAGGAAGCCTGCCTTCATATGAAGGAAAGTTTTCCGTCAAGGAAGAATCATTAAAGAACGGCAATGAAACCAATATCAGAGTCTGTGAAGAAGGAATGGTTCTTTTAAAGAACAAAAACAATGCTTTGCCTATCCGCACCTGTAAGAGTGATGAATTACCAGCCTCTTCTGCACCGAAAGTTACCGTATTCGGTAAGAATTCCGTAAATGCCGCCATTGGCGGAACTGGATCATCGGCAATGGATGGAACTGATGGAATTGATCTTATTACTTCTTTAAAAAATTCGGGTTATTTGGTTAATCCGACAGTTGAAAGCTTCTATAAGGATAATAAAGCATCTGGTCCAGCCAGAACTACAGGCGTTGATGATCTTGATAGCGGAGATACGGTTATTCTCAATACGGCTGAAACACCTCAGAGTATGTATACGGAAAGTGTCAAAAATTCCTATGTTGAATATTCTGATGCTGCCTTTGTAGTCATTACTAGAGTTGGCGGCGAAGGATTTGATCTTCCTAGAACTATGAAGGACTCATCTGGAAAACCAGTCACTGGTGCCAGAAATGCAGATGATCATTATCTCCAGCTGGATCAGAATGAGACTGATTTACTGAAAGCTGTCTGTGATTCCAATAAGTTCTCACATGTTATTGTTCTTCTTAATTCTGGTTCAGCAATGGAACTGGGATTCCTGGAAGACTCCTCCTATTATGCTTATCAAGAAAAAATTGATGGTGCTCTTTGGATGGGATATCCGGGTGCTCAGGGTTTTGCTGCTGTCGGTGAGATTCTCAATGGCAATGTCAATCCTTCCGGAAAGACCGTTGATACTTTCTCTTCCGATTTCAAAAAAGATCCGACCTGGAATAATTTTGGTGATAACCGAATCACCGGCGATCCTGACACAGGAGTTAAGGGCGGTGATCAGTATGATTTTGATGACGTTGATTCTAATGCTTCCATGTATTACTTTGTCAATTATGAAGAGGGAGAATATGTTGGATATCGTTATTATGAGACCAGAGGATATACTGATGGCGAAACTTGGTATAACAACAATGTAGTTTATCCTTTCGGATATGGATTAAGTTACACTTCCTTTGATTGGAGACTTGATAATTCTTCTACCATTAGTTCTCTGACCAAAGATGAATTCACTGTTGAGGTTGAAGTGGAAAATACCGGTTCTGTTCCCGGAAAAGATATTGTCGAAATCTATGCTACTTTACCATACACTGCCGGTGAGATTGAAAAGCCTTATGAAGTTTTAGCCGGATACGGTAAAACTGAAATGCTTGAGCCTGGTGAGAAGGATACTGTTTCAATTACTATCAATCCTTATTATTTGGCTTCCTATGATAACAACGATGATAATAATAATGGATTTAAAGGCTATGAACTGGAAGCTGGAAACTATTCTTTCCACATAAATTCTGATGCTCATACCAAATTGGCCTCCTTTGATGCCAGCGTTGCCTCCGATTTACGTTTTGATGAAGATACTGTCAGCAATAAATACACTGACAATGAAGATGAAACCCTTAATTCTGATTGGATGCTGAACTCAGTTCTTTCCAGAAATGATTGGGAAGGAACTTGGCCAAGTGAACCTACTGATGCCGAAAGAAAAGGAACACGTCAGCTTCTGACTGCTTTGCAGGATTTATCTGAGAACAATCCGAATGATCTAGAATCTGAGGAATATCCTTATACTGATGAAGATAACGGCATGACTCTTTTTGATATGACATATGATGAAGAAGGCAACAAGCTTGATTGGGTTGATTATGATGATCCACGCTGGGATGATCTTCTCAATCAAATGAATTTCTCGGAAGCTCTGAATATGTATAACCTGGCTGCCTATGAGGTAAAAGGCGTAAAGAGTGTCGGACTTCCTAGAATCATCTGCGGTGATGGCACTGCTGGATGGACTTCCTTTGTTAATAAGGATTCATTCAAGAAATGTACAGGCTATTGTTCTAGTGTAATTACTGCACAAACATGGAATGTCGACTTAATCGAAGAATTAGGAAATGCTGTTGGAGAAGAGGGGCTTGTCGGCGATGGTGCCGGGACTCCGACTCCTTATTCTGGTTGGTATGCACCTGGAACTAACATTCATCGTTCGCCTTTCGGAGGAAGAAATTTTGAATACTATTCTGAGGATTCACTCCTTGCCGGAAAGTCAGCTGCCGCACAGATTAAAGGCTGCCGTGAAAGAGGAACCGTCACTTATCTGAAGCACTTTGCCCTTAATGAGCAGGAAACACATCGATCTATCACCGGTGATATCACCTGGGTGAGTGAGCAGCAGATGCGAGAAATTTACCTTAGACCTTTCGAAATTGCCGTTAAGGAAGGCAAAACGACTGGTATGATGTCTTCCTTCAATAGAATCGGAACCAGATGGACTGGTGGCGATTATCGTCTGATGACTGGAATTCTTCGTGAAGAATGGGGATTCAAAGGTTCGGTTATTTGTGATTTCAATACTATTCCTCAATATATGGATGCTAAGCAGGAAGCTTATGCTGGCGGTGATCTCAATCTTGCAACCTTATCCAGCTCCAGCTGGAAGAATGCTGATGAGAGCTCAACTTCTGATTTGATTGTTCTGAGAAACGCGTTAAAGAATGTCTGTTATTCTTTCGTTAACAGCAATGCTATGAAGGGTATTGTCATTGGAACCAGACTTTCAAAATGGGAAATTGTTATGATTATTGCCGATGTTACAATTCCTGTAGCAGTTGTTCTCTGGGGTGGATTGTATATCGGATTGGCCCTAAGAAAAATCAAGAATGAAAATCCGGAAGATTTAAAGCAATAAGAGATATTTAGTTGGTAATATTGTCAGATTTCTGGCATATTATAATTTTCTTTCCAGAGCACGGGTTTCTCCTAAAATCCGTGCTTTTCTTATGAAATGAAAAACCAAGATATCAAAAACGTCCTTCCTGTTTCCAGGAAGGACATTAATTTGTTGATTAGTTACTGAAGAAAGTAATTGACTGCTTTCAGCTTATTTCTTCAGATCGTGAAGCTCTTTAGCAATCAATCCGGCAACATAGGCATTGTTGATAATCAAAGCCATGTTGGATTCCAAAGACTTTCCATCAGTAAGACCAACTAACTTATCAAGAAGATAAGGAGTGACTCTCTTTCCGGTGATATGATCATTTTCCATCATAGTCAAAGCTTCCTGAATCTTTTCATCCATCCATTCATAAGGAATGGAATAATCTTCGGGAATCGGATTGACAATGAGATTTCCCTGATGAAGACCGATGGTATCAGAAATATGAATCATTTCAGCAATTTCTTTAGCATTTTTTGCTGAGATATCAAGTTTGTAACTTGAAGTTCTGGTGTAGAACAAAGGCATATATTCAGTCTGATATCCGATAACAGCGACACCTTGGGTTTCAAGGTATTCTAATGTTCTTGGAATATCGAGAATAGCTTTTGGACCAGCACAGACAACAGTCACAGGAGTTCTGGCAAATTCATTGAGGTCAGCGGAAACATCCATGGTTTCATTGAAACCACGATGAACGCCACCAATTCCACCTGTTCCGAAAACTTTGATTCCGGCTAACGATGCTAAGAACATTGTGGCAGCAACTGTGGTTGAGCCAGTCAGATTATTGGCAAGGCAGTAAGGAATATCTTTTCGGGAAACCTTAATGGCAGAATGATTCTGTCCTAAAGCTTCTATTTCATCACGGGTGAGACCAATTTTGATATTTCCGTCAATGATGCCGATGGTATAAGGTTCGGCTCCGGCCTGTCTGATTTTTTCTTCGCAGGCTAAAGCACATTCGACATTCTGAGGAAATGGCATTCCGTGAGTCAGAACGGTTGTTTCAAGAGCAACAGCTGGACGCGAAGATAAATCAGGAATATTCTTCATTATTTCTTCTATTGTCATGTTTTCTCCTATTTAACATCGCTAAAGCGATATGTGGCAAAGTATGAATAACGCATTCCCGCGTTTTCAACGACTTCATCAAATGGGTAAAGAGATCTTTGGGGTTCAATAGCAATAGCTCTTCGATATCTGAGATGAGGAGCATTGGTAAACTCTTCTTCACTCATAGAAGTATCGACATAGAAATTTGCACCTTCATAATCAGTAAGAACTTCAAGTTTGATTTTTCCGTTGCTTAAGGTAATCTGAGGGATAGTTGAATCAGTGGTGTTAAACTTAAGGAAATGATCAAAAGTCTCATATTCGGGAATAGCTTCTTTAAGTTCATCAAGTTTATCTCCCAGTCGGGATTCCTGACGGTAATCAAGATAAGAAGGAACTTTGACAATTCCGTTGATGAGTTTGGTTCCTTTTTTGAAGGAACCATACTTAGAAGCATTTACCTGGAGAGTATAGTCATTGACATTTTCGTCATTGCCTAAATTGAAATACATATGGGTGGAAAGACTGATAGGAGTATCCATATCAGATAAGGCTTTTTGTCGGACAATGATTTCATTTCGGTCAAATGGAAGGAAATAGGTAATCTTAAAATCAACGTTTCCATAGAAACCTGCTTCTCCGTCGGGAGAAGTGTAAGTGAATATGACATAGTTGCCTTCGGGCTTATTAGCAACGAAGACATCAAATTTTTTGAACGAAAGTGAATTTTGGCAATCACCATGGAGACAGATATTCTGACCATTTTCATTATCCGCTACCTTGCAAGGCTTGCCATGAACAACGAAATTATTTTTGATTCTTCCGGCAACTCTGCCTAAGGTTTTTCCATAGAGATGAGAAGAGTTGAAGTAAGTTTCAATATCGGCTGGTTCAAGAATAACCGGCTGTCCTTTGTAGGTAAGAGACTTGATTCCGGCTCCGATAGCGGAGAAGGAAGCAACTAAGTCTAATCCATTTGAGACAACGAGCATTCTTTCAGAATTCTGTTCAAACATAATAATTGTTCCTTTTTCCTAACAAGAGTTAGGCAGCTTTCTTTTCTTCGGCAGCTGGAGCGGCAGCAGTGTTAGGCTTTAAGGCACCTGACTTGAAAGCGGCATAACGGAAATCAAGATCATCAGCAAAGAAAGAGCAGCAGCGCTTCTGGAATTCTTCAGGGTTGCTAGTCATCAAAGCTTTGATTCTATCGACAGCGGCCTTCTGTTCTTCGGTCCACTTGTCAGAGAAGATCAGTTTGTTGTTATCGAAGATATCGCAGATGATGATGAGACCCTTCTTGGCATCCTTGGAGTTGGCAAAGAAGACAAATCTGGTTTGGGTCTGTTCATCGTCATAGCAGAAATTGGAATCAAATTCATCTTCGATTCCCTTATCATTCTTAATTTTAATGTGGGCTTTGACTTCACCGGAAAGGAGCTGACCGGCAGCAGCAATAGTCTGATAGGAAGGAAGAAGTCTGGCCTGAAGGAGCTCAGAGAGCATATTGACTCTGGATCTGACAGCTTCATTGTTTCCGACAATAAGCTTGAGATGCTTGGAATCAGGAGTGACAGAGAATAAATACTGTCCACCGAAAGAGGTTCCGATGCAGGTGACAAAGAAGATTCTTGAAACGAAATCAAAATAACGATAGATTTCGATCATTGTGACATCTCTGCCAGTAGTGGATTTCAGCTTGGCTTCGATAGCACCGGTAGCAAGCTTGTTTTCAACTAAGATTTCATAGTCATTCTGTTCTTCAACATCCGGAGGAACAAGTTTAAGGGTAGGCTTGACTTCAGCAGTATAATGACGGCTCTGGTCGACACAATACTTGATGTCATTGATTTCTTCGACAGTGTTTCCGTCAGCAGAAATATTGAATACTCTGTAAACTAAAAGAGGCATATCTGAGCCTAAAACTAAAGCTTCAGTGCTTCCGTCTGGCTTTACTTCAGTGTGGATCAGAGTAAGTTTGCTAGGACGGATGAATTTGGCGGCACTCTCATCGGCGACGGCCTGAATTTTTGATAAAATTTCTTCGTTTTCCATATTTGTGGTTCTCCCTTTGAATATTTGCACACAGCTTTAATATTATATCTATTTAAAAGCACTATTTCCACATTTATATTTAAATAAATGTAAGGGGTTTATATCAAAAAATTCTTTATTGGAGTAAATTTTCCTATAACCTTAGAAAAACCATTAAAAATTTATAAAGAACATAAATAGTATTAATTACAATAATATAGGATTAAAACTATTCAAAGAAATGTTTATTTGGTCTACAATTTATATATATTTTTTTGTTAAGAGGAGGAATTCTTATGAATGCATTAATCACTGGCGGAACGGGCGGAATTGGTTTCTTTATGGCTAAAGAGCTTCTAAAAAAAGGCTATGATGTCTTTTTGATCAGCCGGAATATTGGAAGAACAGATGAATTAATCAAAGAATTCCCGGATAGAAAAGTCTATTTTTTCTCACATGATCTTTCCCGGGAAGATGAATGCTATCATCTTCTTTTAGAAATAAATAATATCCCCTTTAAAGATTTTTCAGTAAATCTTGA
>JBAXZU010000040.1:0-12899 GCA_041670225.1 Bacilli bacterium
ATAATTAGCGTTCGATAAGAACTGATTTTCTGAGAAGATGATTTTCAAAAAACTTCGTATTTTTTAAATGTAATTAGTCACTGTTACTAATAACCTTATTTTTCAAGCTGAAACGATTTTTTGTTACGAAAAAATATATGCATACGAGTAAACAATCAGACCAAATTTATATGTCTTGCAAGGTGTCCTGCTTAATGCGTGATTTCCAGAGTGAACATAATTATTTTGGACCAGATAAGATTAAGAGTCTTTTCTGGTTTTTTTATTCGAAAATCAGAAAGAAAAATGATAGGAGATTAAATGGCTTTGCCTATAACTAAGATATGTGGTTTTCAGATAAAAAGGAAAAAGCCTAGATGGGGAGTATATTTGGATTCGACTAGGAAAGCAAAGCTACATCAACATCGAAAGCGGAGCAAGAAAGAATATTTGATGATGAGAGAAAGTAAACAAAAGCCTCATGGATGGTTTATTATTCCTTGTTTTCAAAATATTTAAACTTTAATTAATGTAAATTTTAATTAAAGTTACGATATATATATATAAGTTACGATAGAAAAGAACAGTAAATTTCTATAAGACTAAAATTTAAATGAGGCATAAATTTTATGAAAAAAAGTAGCTTTCTTATGATTCCTCTTTTATTTTCTCTTTGCTCGTTTACAAATGCGGACCCTGACCATCAATATACCGTTAATGATTATGCTGAAAGTTCTCCAATTTGTATTAGAAAAGCAGGTACTGATGAGGAGCCCGTTTTATATTTAGAATGATATGAATATAGTAAACAAAATCAAATATTATCGAAAAAAATCAATTTTTTCAGCAGTTACTTATTTTATTCTTTTTGTAATTATTGGTATATTGGGACTGATGGTCTCAAGTTTCTTTTGTAATATTTACTTCTATTCTATGAACTATTCGGATTCTTATTATTACGCTACAAATTATGTTTCAAATGTTGTTACAGATGAGGTTTTTGAAAAACTACCACAGGATGGGTACTGTTTCAGTGTGAAATCTAAAGCCGATTTTCAGGATGGAAATATGACCTTTGTTTCTTTTACCTCGAAGACTGTTAAGGATTTCGGATTTTCGTTTGGCCGTTATTTTGCATCTCCGGAAAAAAACAGCTATATTTCTCTTTCAGATACCTTGGAAGATAAATATGTTATTGTCTCTGATGATGAAATATTTAAGGATAAGACTGAATATGTAGTTGATAATGTTACTTATCCAATAAAGGCCAAGATGAAATTTGACTATTCTTCATATTTTATTAAGACAGTTGCAGCTGAAGGCGTTGATTCAATTTCTTTTGCTTTTATCATTGATAATGATGTGCTTTATAATCAGGGAAATATAGTTGAATCTCTGATTATTAATCCTGAATCTAGTGAAGACAGTCTTGATTTGATTACAACATTCAATAATAGTTATACAAATCAAAAGGTATTCACCTTGGGATCAGAAATGAATCATAGTGCTAATGTTTCCTTTTCATTGTATTCGGTCATGATTCTTATTGGCTTTCTGGTTCCTTTCTTCTTTATTGTCATTCTCTTTTCAATGGTTATCCGAATGATAAATTCGTTTGAAGCCAATGAACTATCACTTTTAAGAATGTTTGGTTTCTCTAAAGGAAAGGTATGGACAAATCTTTTCCTTTTCCGTTTATTATTCTCTCTTCCAGGATTTGCTGGTTTCTGTCTTATTTTTATTCCGATCTTCCTTAATCTGTATCCGTCTATCTGGTTATTGGCGGTTTTGACCGCTCTTGTCAGCTTCCTATATCTTGTTTTTTCAATTGCTGTTCTTTCAGCTCATGATGCATCTAAAGTATTTAAGGCCAATTACCTTTATAAAGGAGAAACCGATGATTAAAATTGATAAATTAACGAAGAGTTTTGGTAAAAGAACTGTTCTTAACGAAATTTCCGTAGAGATTCCTGATGATTCAATTACTGCATTTATTGGAGAATCAGGTTCTGGTAAAACTACAATTCTTAATCTGATTTCAATGGTTGATCATGACTTTGAGGGAGACATTATTGTTGATGATAAAAGTCTCAAAGATATTTCCAAAAAACAATATGAAAAGAAAAGAGTTATGATGTTTTCTTATGTTTTTTCTAATGCTTTTCTTCTTCCTTATCTTTCCATTGTCGATAACATACTGCTTCCTACTCGTTTTGGAAAACAAAAAGTTGATTCTCAGAAATTAGAAGATTACATTAGTTACTTTAAAATGGATTTTCTTCTTAAATCCAAAGTTGATTCGCTTTCGGAAGGTGAAAAACAGCGTGTCGCTATTCTTAGGGCTTTAGCCTACAACCGTAAATATATTATCTGTGATGAACCTACTGCTCATCTTGATCCTGAGAATGCTAAGCTGACATTTGAACTACTTAAGGATATTTCAAGAAAATATCATAAGACTGTAATTGTTTCACTTCATGACTATTCTAGCATTGCTCTATTTGATTCTGTTTGGAAAATTCAGGATGGGAAACTTCATGAAATCAAGCAATAACAATTTCTTTTTAACTGATTTAAAACTCTTATTTAACAAAGAAAATCATCCCTTCTTTTTCTATTTTCTCTCTTTCCTCTTTTCAGTTCTTTTCTTAATCACTTTCAGTTTTCAGCCTTACAATATTGAGAAGGGCCGTTATTCTAATAGAAAAATTGATAGCAGTGAGTTTTTGGTAAGTCTTCGATTTGGGTATGATGAACTGAATGATGAAAATCTTTATCAGATGACTGAAGAAAGATATCAAGACCGTATTAAGCAGTTTTCTTTTTCTAATCGTATTACGAGCCATGAATGCATATATAACTTTGTACCGCCTAATACGGGATATGATGTTGTCTTAATTCCTAAGAATTTTAATTTGTTTAATTTAGGGTATACTTCCTTTAATTCCAACAAGGAGGATCTGGAAGAGGATGAGGCTTATTACTTTTATAGCCCTGAAGACACGATGCTAGTTCAACAAGTTCTGAATAACGGAAATATTACTATTGGGTCCTCCGTGTTCAAAATTAAATCATCTGTATCTATTGAAAATAAAGATGGAGGCAATCCAACATCCCTTTTGGATCGGGAAACTGTAGTTATTTTAAGTTCTAATTTTGAAAGACTGGCTGAATCCTTTATCTATAAAAGGATATCTTGGGCTTATTATTCCTGTCAGTTAGACAGTCCTTTATCTATTAATGAAGAAAAGGAACTTTTCTCTCGTACAAATGTGGATGGATTTGCACCATCAGTATTTAACTCTTCGTTAGATCAGCTGACATATGTTGCTTCTAATTATGACGCTTTTGAGAAAATCATTCAGATTATTCAGTATGTTTTCCTTGTCATCATGGTTGGATTGATTTTTGTTATTTGTCTTATTGAATGGCTGATGCGTCAGGAAAACCATCGAAAGAAAGAAGCTATGAATCTTTTGGGCTTTTCTTTTAGAAATCAAATGAGCTATACCTTTGCAAGTGAGATGATTTCTTCATTGCTAGGTCTTTTTACGGCAGGTGTTCTTTATTTGATTGTCATGATGATTTTCAGGACAGTTGCTGGTTTTACTTTTTATCTTTCGTGGCCTTATTATCTTTTTGTATCATTAATGGTTATTCTTATGCCTTTAAGCAATCTTATCACATATGGTTTTCAGTCTTTATTCTTAAAAAAGAGATAAATCATTAGCTTAGAACTGGTTTCAGGATATTTTGCTTTCTCTATTAGTTCTGAATGGATTACTGAACTGAATTGTTTCAGAATTATTAGACAAAAACTTAAACAAACTTTGTGAAGACTTCTAATAGTTATATATTCATATATAAAAAGGAGTATAATTCTACTAAATGAAAAATCGATTGAATCTATATATTTATCCATTGATAGTTTCTTCCCTCCTTTTGGGTTCCGTTATTAATCCCCAAAAAAACAGCACTGCTGAAACCAAGGCTCTTACTATTAGTAATTTTTCGGAATCGGTTGGCTATCAGCCAACATTCTTTTCCTATGGCGGTGTTGATTGTGTAAGACCAGGACAAACTTTTAAAATTGATTTAGGACGTCGAAACTGGTTTGTTGGCCAGTATGCACTAGTGACAATAAATGATTATAAGGTCTATGGCCTGAGTATCATGGATTCGTTCATTCTTACATATGACATTTTTTTATTAACTCCTGCTGCCTTTGCTGATAGGGTAATGCTTAGCTTTGATGCGAATTTTTCTAAATCTTTCAGCTTCATATTTTCCCAGCCGATCATTAAAGATATTGATGTGAAAATAGCATCTGGAATATCTTTAGAAACTGCCAATGAGTGTTTGGAAGCTTCTGATGCTGCTTGTTCTATGATTGTCAATAATCCCCTGATCGTTATAACTACTTTTTGGGTGAAACTGAAAAGAAGACATTTTCCTATGATTGTGATCTCACAACAATCCCATCAGGATACGGTGTTGCTTCATGCGTCATCTGCAAAGCAATTGAAATATCATATACCTACACTGTCTATAATGACTTTCTTTGGTGGGATTTTGTAGCCAGTAAGGAAGAAAAAAACCGGACCAATAGTATTTTGGATTATGATCCTAGTTCTCTTCAGACCACGTATTGGATAAGGAAATTAGGATCAAGTGGGACCCCGGTATTGTATTATGTTTAATTTATTTAGAAAAAGAATTATTGGTTCCGGTAAGAGAACAATCGCTTCCGCATCCATCTTTTTTATCTTTTTTATTTGTCTGGATATTTTAATCTGTCTAGTCTGTAGTTTCTTTTGGAGCATATATATTTATTCTTTCGGATATGATAATAATTCCTATTATTTTGAAAGAACTAATATAGGACAGGAATATTTGGATTTACCCGAGGAAGACTGGAGTTATTCAATCAATGTTAATGCTGAGTTTACTTCCGATACTGTTTTCTATTCCTTATATAGCAATGAGAACTCTTTTGAAAATAATTTCGGATATATGCTTAGCTCGAGGGTTTTTGCTAAGTTTGACTTTAAGGAAACGGCTGAAGAAGAAAATCTGAGGAAGGAACATCCCTACTACTGCATAGTTTCTGAAACTTTTAATCCCGATATTACAGCAATAACCAAAAACGGAAAAGAATATGAGATTGTTTCTAGACAGAAACTCAGTATTTCTGCTCCGATTAAATCGCATTTTTCTCAGTCAGGCATTGATAATATTGTTCTTACTGTTTTTATCGATGATGAGGTTTCTTCTCAGATGATCAACTCCCACACTACTTATCCATCATTCCTGATTGTTGCCAATCACCCAGAATTAGGTCTGGATGAATCATACAAAGGAAGTGTTCTTAATGAACAATATTCCGAAGGATTCAATACTTTTCTTCCCTTAATCTATTCAGCATTTCTGATTCCTTTTATTATTTGCATGATTGCTTTCTGTTTGATCATCTCTGCCGTACAGAATGCCTCATTAAAAGAACTTTCATTGTTTAGGGTTAGTGGACTGAAAAAAATCGGATTTTCAGATTATCATATTTTGAGAGAGTTTTAGAGGCTTTGTTAGGAATAATTCCAAGTATTGCTATCTTCTATCCAATCTTCCTTCTGAAGATATCCTTAACACCGAATGTAATACTGACTTTCTTTGTGATACAACTGATCTATTCGATGCTGATTCTTTTTGTCTATTCCATGATAGAGACAAACAAGATATCAAAAAATAATTATCTTTATTCAGGAGGCATTTTATGATTGAACTTAAGAATTATTCTAAATCCTTTGGCACAAATCAAATTTTCTCTAATCAGAATATTTGTTTTAACGATAATCTTTTCATTGGCTTCTATGGACCTTCCGGGTGTGGAAAATCCACGCTTCTCAATTCAATTTCCATGCTTGATTTCAATTACGAAGGACAGATTATTGTCAATGGCCAGAATATCTCTGACATGAAAGCAAAGAAAAGAGAAGAATTCCGCCGAGACAACTTTGCCTATGTTTTTTCTGAGGCCAACCTACTGAGCTATCTTTCAGCAGAGGAAAATGTCTTGCTTCCCCTCACTTTCCTGAAAAGAAAAAAACCAGCTGATTATGACCATTTGACTGAATTGCTGAATCTCGGAAATCTGATGGATCATAATGTGAACACTCTTTCCGAGGGCGAAAAACAGCGCTTTTCTGTTCTCCGGGCTTTGATTACTGGACAGCCTTTTGTGGTTTGTGACGAGCCAACCGCTCATCTGGATCATGATAACAGCCTTCTCTTGGTCAAAAAGCTTAAGGAAATTGCCAATAATGAACATCGGATGATTATGATGTCCTGCCATGATGATTCATTGCTTTCGTATTTTGATATTGTCTACGGAATAAATAATAAGGAATTATATGAAAAGAAATAATTTCCTGAGTGTCAGGCTCAAATCACTTAAGAGTTTTTCTGGCAAAAACATTGCTTTGACTATTTTGGGGTGTCTTTTTTATGTTCTTCTGCTTACCACTTTCTGTTTTACCTCTTTCTTGAGACCTCAGGCTGAAAACAATAATAAGAATATGGATACTCAAACCTTTACGATTGTTAAAACCTTTAGGGATTATTCTTCACCAAAAAGAACATATACAGTAAAAGAATGCAACAAAATATCAAGTGATTTTTACAATGAAAATATTGCAAAGCTTATTAACAAATCAGCTTGCCAATCTGTTAATATCACTTTTCTCTATACCGTCTATAACGATAATAGCTTTTCGGAATTTTGTTTCATGCCTATAGCATCCGGATTAAATCTTTTTAATTTTGGCTATTGTCCTGATGAATCTTTCAAAACCGGAGTACCAGAAAATTTATGTTATGCTATATATCCGGAAAGCGACCTTTATGCAGAAGAGAATATGGATGCTTTTATCAGTGACTATGGCTTCAAGACTAAGCGGTTCAACACCACGGATTTTAAAACCTCAGCCCAGAATACTATTGGATTTAGCCCTAATACATTAGCTGATTCTCCCTTATTGATTTGCCATGAGGAATATGTTCCGACAGTTGAGGTACATTATTTTTCTGTTTATTATTCCATCAGTTATAAAAGAAAAATCAATGATTCAGAACTCAATTTTTTCTTTTCCCAATCTGAGCAGAATGTAGGATTTGTTCCATCAGTTTATAATTATTTCATTCATCCTGCGAATTCATATCTGAGTTTTTATGGTGCCTCTCAGCCTATTATTGAAACAGCCCTTTTTATGGACTTTATCTTAGCAGCTGCGATTTTCGTTTCTAATGCTTTGACCCAGTATCTTAGATTGCGTGATCGTATTTCTGAGCTGAAAATGATGAAGATATTAGGAATGAGTAAATCCAGATTCATTCTTGATGTTACCTTAAGTTCCTCACTTTCATTTGCTATTCCAGGAATTATTACAGCCTTAGTGTTTGTTTTACTAATGTTTGTTTTCTCTAAGATTATGGGATTCACTTTCTGGTTTTCAGGAATCTACTGGCTGGTTTATCTGGCCACGATTATGGTTGGAATCGGATTGCAGGCTATCTCATCTTTGCTCTTATATCAAAAGACAAAAAAATAGGATCTGATTTTCTTGGTGTTTTATTCTTTTATGCTTCTTTTTATGTTAGAAAATCTATTCAGTAAAATAGGAAGCAATTAACAATATTATTTTGTTTTTTTAATTGAAATAATATCTTTTGTTTGGATGATAATAATAAATTTGTTGTTTGGATTTAATATTTATATTAGAATCTAAAGATAGAGGAAAAACAAATGAGTACACATGAATCAGCTGAAGATTATCTTGAGAGAATCTTGATGCTTGAAGAAGAAGGCAATGACGGAATTCATGCTGTTGATCTAGCATCTTCCTTAGGTTATTCTAAGCCAAGTGTTTCAATTGCTCTTGATAAATTAATTAATCAGAATTTGGTTACAATTGATGAATGCCATCATCTGCATCTAACTTCCGAAGGAAGGAAAATTGCTTCCATGATTTATGACCGCCATAAAGTCTTGGGTGCTTTCTTTGTTCAGTTAGGCGTGCCTAGTGAAATAGCCTACAATGATGCCTGTAAAATTGAACACGATCTTTCCAATGAGACTTTTAATGCCCTTAAGAAACTATATCTTGCGAACAAAGATAATTAAGAAACAACATATATTTTTAATCAGTGGTATAATTTTTTATTGAGGATGATTTAACATGGAAGAAAACAAGACCAACCCTACAATTGAAGAAAGAATAGATGAAGTATTAGAAAAACTTCGCCCTTTTTTAGCTCGCGAAGGTGGAAATATCCGACTTGAGAAATTTGATCCCGAAACAGGAATCTGTTATGTCGATATGATCGGTGCCTGTGCCGGCTGTTCCTTGGCTGCCAGTGATGTATCAGATTCAGTTGAGGTAATGCTGATGGATGAGATTCCTGAGATTACCAAAGTTGAACTGATTGCACCGTCAGTCGATGATGAGTTTGATACTTTGCTTAAGCAGCTCCAGAAGGCTCAGGCCGAAGAAGAGGCAAAAGAGAAGACCGAAAAAGAAAATGCCAAAGAAGGAGAGGGCAATGCCTGATTCTGGCTTTGAGGATTTTAAGATTCTCGAAAAAGCTAACCGTTATATTTCTTTTCTTAACGAATTTCTTAGAAAAGAAGGCAGTGAACTGAAAATCAAAGACTGTAAATCCGGTGTTCTTTATTTGACAATGACCGGTGCCTGCATCGGATGTTCACTGGCTGGAAATGATTTTGAACAGTTCAAGAATGATCTGATGGCGGAAGACAGTCAGATTAAGGATGTTGTCTTCTATGACTCTTCAGAAAATATCGTTGGATAGCACTAGTCAGACTAGTGCTTTTTTGATATTTTCTGATTGCTGAAAGATGATTTTATCTATTCTGAATTTTCTTTAAGCAAATAAGCTTTTTTTGAAGCAAGTTTATTGCTGATGTGCTAAAATTCTTAGGTGAGGTAAATTAAAAATGTCAGATAAAAATTTTATTGTTGAAACCAGTGCTCATCACATCCACGTTACTAAGGAAGCTTTAGCTGCCCTTTTCGGTGAAGGATATGAGCTTGCTGTTAAAAAGATGCTTTCCCAGCCTGGCCAGTTTGCCAGCAATTCCCGTCTTGATGTTGTTTATCATGCTACAATCAAGGATCCTAAGACCGGTGAAATGGTTAATAAGGATTTTACTTTAAAGAATCTTTCTATTCTCGGACCAGTCAGAAAGGCTAATCAGGTTGAAGTCTCTCTTACTGATGCCAGAAGCCTTAAGGCTAAGGTTCCCGTCAGAGAGTCTGGCGATATTGCTGGATCATGCCCCTGCACTTTGGTCAATCCTTTAAACGGAAACAAAGTTGATATGGCTGAAGGCCTTATCGTTGCTAAGCGTCATATTCATATGACTGTCAAGGATGCCCAGGATTTTGGTGTCACCAATGGTCAGATTGTTGCTGTGAAGATCACTTCCAATGGCAGAAGTGCAATTTTAGGAGACACTGTCATCCGTGTCAGTGATTCCTATGCTCTTGCCATGCATATTGATACTGATGAATCTAATGCTGTCGGCGGTGCTGCCTCCGGTGTCACTGGAACTCTTGTCGATATCGAATTCTAGTGTGGATTTAGGCGATGCCAAATCTTCTCGCACATAATCTTTTAATCAAAAGATTTTATCTTAAGGAAGATAACTACGGAACTTTCTCAGACAATAGCTTTATTCATGGTAATTTTGATTTCCTTTCTTGGGGAACTCAGGGACCTGATCCATTGTTCTATATGGGGATTGTTCCTTTTCATGGACTTCATATTCCAACTGCTCTGAAGAAAATCGGCAATCAGATTCATAAAACTGACGGCAAAAAGTTTTTCAGGCTTTTGGTTGAAAGATCTTATGGAATTGAGGATGAGAAAGACCGTTCACGTTTTCAGTCCTTTATTTTTGGTCAGTTTGCCCATTACATCCTTGACCGGGAATCACACCCCTACATTATTTATGAGTCGGGCTTTGAAGCTGAGAGCGGAGCTATTCATGGTCCTTATCATTTCCTGCATGCTAATTTTGAGGCCAATATTGATTTCTGTTTAGCCAAGAAATTCAAGATGAACTACTTCCTTTCAAATCCTAGTGATGCTCTTCCCTATGATAAGAGATTCCTTTCTATCCTTGACCGTGAGCTAATCCCCGTTCTTAAGCAGCTGTTTGATATCAAAAAGCTGCCTAAGCATATGTATACTAATGCCATTGTCAACATGAAATCCGTGGTTAAGTATGTCAATCATAATCCGGGTTGGAAAAAGAAGCTTCTTCCTAAGAGAATCATGGGTGTATCTATGCCTTTGGAAAATCAGCTTGATTTTCCGGAATGCCTTAATGAAAGCAAGAAAATCTGGCTTGATCCAGTTACTGGTGATAAGCACAATGATTCCTTTGTGGAAATTCATGCCCGGGCATTTGAAATCATTGAATCCTGCTATCACGATATTCTGAAGAACGGATTCAATTATGAAGTGATTCTCAAATATCTTAATGGTCTGAACTATTATGGAACTCCGGTTTCATCTAAATGGGTCTATCAGAAAAATTAATCCGAAAAAGGCAGCTTAGTCTGCCTTTTTCTTTTCTTTTTTTCTTTTCACGGGGATAATTAGATATAATAGATTTATGCAGAATTCAGAAACAAATATTAAACCAAAATTCTTAGATGACAATGAAAAGAAGAGCCTTGAATTCATCGGCTTAGCTTTTCTGTTTTATTTTGTCAGCCTTATTTATAATACAATTAGATTCACTCGAGATTCTCAGGCTCTTCAACTGACAATATCCTTTTTTTCAGCCTTGGTTATTTCCTTGGCTATTGAAAAGCTTTTTCTTCTTCCGCATCTGGTTTCTTCCAAACGTGATCTAAGTCTTTCCGAGTTTACTAAGAAGTGCATATTCTCGGATACTGTTTATGAAGGATTGCTGATTGTTCTGCTCTTGCCGATTTCCTATTATTCCTTGATTGCTGTGACCATTTCTCTTTTGATCAAACAGTTTTCCCGTTATTTCCTGAAAAAAAGCATAATCTCACCATTAGTCATTGCTGTTCTGATTTTCTATTTTCTTTTCCATGAAAAGTATCAGATAGATCCGGGAACTTCCGGATTCTCTGAAACACTGACCTCACTTCTGACTATTGATGCCCAAAAGGGCTTTGCTGCCTTGATTCAGAAAAGTATTACTTCCTGGCGACTTTTTATTGGTGATTTCTATTCAGTCAGCGGTTCAAATATCATCATCCTTACTGTTATAGCCGGAGTTTATCTGGGATTCAGAAAGCTTATTGATGCTAAGAGTGTTCTGACATATATTCTTCTTACTTACTTAGGATTCTTCCTTTTGTTTATTTCTGCTGGTGATGGGCTTTGGTCCTTTAAGGATGCCATGGATTATCAGTTCCTAGGATCAATCTGTTTTGCTTCTGTTTTTATTATCGGTGATAAAAACAATCTTCCTACCGATTGGATTTCCTCTCTGGCTTTTGTTTCTCTGACTGCTTTCTTGACTGTGGTCTTCCGTTTTGCTTTCTTTGATTCTATGGAAGTGTTTTATGCTTTAGCTATTTCTCAGCTCCTGTTTTTCTTTGAATCAAAAATCAAAAAAAGCCGAGCTACCAGTATTCTTTCCTGGTCAGTGTTTGCTTTTTCAGTCATCGGAATTATTGCTTTCAGCATCTCTTTTGGCTTGCTGAATCCGATTAATCCTTCAAATGGTTATTTCCTAAATTAATATGGCAGAAAACAGAAATATCAGATCTGATAACCGGCTTCACTATCATCCTTTAAAGGATACTTTGGTTATTCTTTTTTCCTGCCTAACTGTTGCTTCTATAGTATTGATATCTCTCTTTACTAGACCAGTAAGTCAAAACTCATATGTAGAAATCAAATATGGGAATGTTCTTCTTTGGGACAAGGATGATGAATCCAAAGAGACACGGATATCTTTTCCGGAAACCGGAAACAAGGTTTTGACATACTTGAGAAGTGATGGCCCTTTGTTTTTAGGAGAAGGCAAATTCTTTGACTTCTATTCAACAAATGAGGAAGAACCAACAGTCCAGGTGACTATCTACGCTGATAAATCAATTCAGATTACCAAGCAGGAATCACCCCGTAATGTGTGTGCCAAGATGGACCGAGTGTATTTTGAATACACTCCTTTAGTCTGTCTTCCTAATAGCTTTCAGGCCGTAATCAAATCCGATAGCGGATTTCCTCAGTGGGATAACTGATATGAAAACCAAGAGAATGGTCACTTTAGCTCTGATGATTGCCATCAGTGTTGCTATCCATTATTTGGAATCGCTGATTCCGGACATCACTCCGGTTCCCGGATTTAAGTTGGGACTGAGCAACATCGTTTCTCTTTTTGTGCTGTATTATTATGGCGGAATAAGCTTTATTTTTGTCACACTAGTCAGAGTTCTTCTGGCTGGATTGATTTCAACCGGCTTTTCGGTTTCTTTCTTTATGTCGCTTTCCGGTGCTGTTCTTTCTATTGTTATTTCGCTATTGCTCTATTATGGCTTGAAGACTTCTATTTTCTCCTTATCGATAACATCCGCTCTTTTCCATGCGATTGGACAGCTGATAGCCTATGCCTTATTCTTTATGACTCCATATATCTTTGTCTATTTAAGTGTCCTAGGTCCCTTATCGATGCTGACTGGTTTGCTTTCGGCGGTTCTAGTCCGTCAGCTGATTATCAGAATACCTTATTCATTACTCAGTGAAGAGAAAAAGAGAAGGTGCTGATTTCCCCTAAATTATCGATATATTAATAAGTTTTGATTTAGCACGCTAAATCGTGTAAGCGCTTAAATACCATTTAAATGAAACTTAAA
>JBAXZU010000041.1:0-12798 GCA_041670225.1 Bacilli bacterium
CCGATATTCCTAGTTATTCTCTTCTTGGTTTTCCATCTTACATTTTCGGAAAATCTTTTCTGGTTTGGCGGTCTATTCACCGCAAATGGTGTAAAGCCGGTATTCGAAGGGACAATGTTTGAAGGATTGTTCTGGACTCAGTCCGGTATTAATTCTCCTGGTGTTATTCTGACAAACTTCCTTACCAATATTCTTGATGCAATTTCCGGGGCAATCGCTACTGGACTGGCTAATGCCGGGGCTTATAGTTGGGCTCAGGGACTAATTGTTGACGGAGTTGTCGGTGGTCTGTTTGCGGTTCTGGGCTTCCTCCCTCAGATTCTTTGTCTCTTCCTTTTCTTCTCAATTTTAGAAGATACTGGCTACATGGCACGTGTCGCCTTTATTCTTGATCGAATATTTAGAAAATTCGGTCTTTCCGGAAGAGCCTTTATGCCAATGATTATGGGATTTGGCTGTTCACTGCCGGCTATGATCAATACCCGAACTTTAGCCGACGAGAAAGAGAAGATTGCTACTATCCGTGTTATTCCTTTCTTTTCCTGCGGTGCCAAGCTTCCAATCTTAACTGCCATTGCAGGCGGAATTGTTTCAAAATTTGGCATTGGAAATGCTGATGTCATTACCTATTCGATGTATTTGGTTGGCATGGTTACTGCCATTGTCACTGTTATTGTTATGCGAAATACGAGTCTTAGAGGCAAGGTTCCTCCATTCATTATGGAACTACCGGCCTATCATGCTCCTAAGTTTTCTTCTTTGATGATTCATTTATGGGATAAGGTAAAAGGATTTGTTAAGAAAGCTTTTACTATTATTTTCGCTTCAACTATTGTTATTTGGTTCCTTTCCAACTTCGGTTGGGATTGGAGAATGTGCGATATGAGTGAATCAATTCTGGCTTCGCTTGGAAAACTTATTCAGCCGCTTTTCACTCCTTTAGGCTTTGGAGTCCAGTTAAGCGAGTGGGGATGGGTCTTTGCTGTCGCCGCTCTAACTGGCTTAGTTGCTAAGGAAAATGTCATTGCTACTTTCTTCTCATTGGCTACCGCTGTTGTAGCAACTAAATTCCAGTTTGTCTCAGCTGACTTCACCCAAGCTTTAGCTATCCTTGGCAGTGAAGAAATTGGTGGAAATCTCAGTGTCATCTCAGAAATCCTTAAAGTTGCCATCAATGGCAATACGGCTGATTCTATTACGGCTTTAGGCAAGACACTTGCCGAGTTTGAACTGGATGCAAACCTGATTTCTTCGATTACTGAGGCTCTTACAAACGGAAATGCCCAGAACGCAGTTAACATCTATGTTGCTTCCTTAGAAGGCGTTGATGCTGCTACTTCTGCTACTATTTCTTCCGGAATTGCCGATATGCTTTCTCAGGGTACTTCGATTCTTGACTATCTTGATGTCATTTTTGCTACTGGACAGACTGAATCCGGAGTTTCTGAAGCTGTTGTCATGATGGATGCTACCGGTATCACTGTTCCCGGTCTCTTATCTTTCATTGCTTTCAATATGACTACTATCCCTTGCTTCTCTGCCTGTGCCACTGCTAAGGCTGAACTTCCTAAGAAGGCTTTCTGGCCTACCATTCTCTTCTGGGTTGTTACCTCATTCATTGTAGGAAGTCTTATTTACTGCTTAGGCACGGTTGAGTTCTTACCTTGGTCTATTCCGCTCTTTGTTATCTTAGGTGGTTTAATGGTTGCCGGAATTATTATCTATAATAGAAAAATGAACGCTAAAGAAAAGGAGGCTTGCTAATATGGGAGTGATTGAAATCTGTACCATTATCGGCTGCATCTTGGTTGTCGGTTCAGTATTAGGTAATTACATCTATAGAAGAATCAAACATCTTCCAACTGGAGACTGCGAAGGCTGTAAAGCAGCTTCTTCAGCTTCTTCTGATCATAGTCGCTTTCTTGAGGAATACCGCAAGCAAAACCAAACCAATTGTTCTTGCGATTGCCATAAGGATTAGTCAAATTTTAACAGCTAATTATTTATTACCTTTTTCTCCTTGCTAAACACAAGGCATATTCAAAAATGGGTCTTCTAACCGGAGACTCATTTTTTTTGATTATCTTAATAGATGATTTTGATTTTGGAACCGGATATGGTTTTATCAACCTGAATTTGTTTAGCAATTGATGATTTAAGAGTATCGACATGGGAGATAATACCAATCATTCTCTGAGAAGAAGAGGAAAGGGAATTGAGGATTTTCATAGCATTGGAGAGACTGGCTGGGTCAAGTGAACCAAAGCCTTCATCAATGAACATACTATCCAATTCGATTCCGCCAGCTTTTCTTTGAATTACTTCACTCAAAGAAAGAGCTAAAGCTAAAGAGGCCATAAAGGATTCTCCTCCGGAAAGTGATGAGACGGAGAGGACTTTTCCGTTATTCGTATTCAGAACATCGATATCTAGTCCGGATTGGCCTTGACCAGATGCCGGTTCAGCTTTGGACATTTCGAATAGTCCATCACTCATGGTATTGAACTTTTTGGAGGCTGAGAAGAGAATTTCTTCAAATATCTGACTTTGGTAGAAGACTTCAAAACTGAGCTTGAGATTTTGCTGAAGAGTTCCAGAGGCAGTCTGATAAAGCCGATGGGTTTCCACGGCTTTTTCGTAATCGGCTGTGAAGTCCTTTCGGAATTTATCAATTTCTGACCTGATTCTCTGATTGGTATCACGGATGGTGACTAGTGAACTATACTGTGAATTAAGAATTGAGTATTCATTTTTTAGATTATTTTCCTGATTGAGAAGCATTTCCTCATCAATTGTTTCCCATTTATCAATGCCTGAATCGGTGTATTGCTGGAGGAGTGCTTTTTTAGCACTCATGCTGCTATTGAAATTTTTGACTTTCTCTTCGTATTGCTGCTGAGTGTTGAAATCCAGTGATTGCCTTAAAGCATCAATCGCACTAGCAAACCCGTTTTCCTTGACTTTTGAATCTAATTCCTGCTTGGATTCGTTTAGCCGGTTTTCAGTCTTGGGCAAATTGGTATCATTGGCAAGTTTAGTTGTTGATAGACTTGTCTGTTTCTTTAATGCCGAATTTGAGTCGTCTAAGAGCTGATTAACGATAGTTCGATTATGATCTTTTTTCTCCTTAATGAGTTTCAGGGAAGAATCAATTTCTTCTTTTGACTGGCTTCCGATCTTGTTGGCAAGAGAATTTACTTGTTCTTCAAACTTTGATTTTTCGGCTAATTCCTGACTGAGAATCTGTTCAGCTAGGTGTAGCTTTGGTTCAAGAATGGTGTCTAAGTTATTTTTCAGCTGGGCGAGTTTGCGGATGTCTTCCTTATGCTTGATTTCCAGCCCTTTTGCAGTAGCAAGTAAGGCGCTATTTTCATTAAGCTTTTCCTTTGTCTGTAAAACCAGAGCATTGATATTTTTATCAAAAGAATCAAGATCAAAAACCAAGGAGGTAAGAGATTCATAATCGGATTTTAAGGAATTTAAGATATTTTTGACGGTCTCTTTGGAAACCATGGCTTTGGAGGAATCAGCTTCAGCTTTGACTCGCTTATCTTCCATAGTGGCTTTCAGTGAGTCAATATCATTTTTGCTATAATTTGATGTTTTCTCTAAATGGCAGGGTGAGGGGTGAGTAAGGGATCCACAGACTGGGCAGGGGATATTTTCTTTAAGAGTTAAAGCTAAAATACCAGCCTGATCATTAAGGAATATTTCATTAGCATGATTGTATTCATCATTGGCCAAAGTAAATTTCCTGAAGGAATCAGAATAGGTTTTCTGGTTGAGTGATAGTTCATTCAGGGCTAAAGAATATTCCTTTTCTTTCTTTTCTTTGAGTGAAGAATATTCTTTCTCGGTTTCTTTCAGCTCCTTGATGGAAGCTTCGTAATCAGCTATTTTTCGGTCTCCGGAATAAGTGGTTATTTCGTTTTCAAGGTTAGCACGCTGCTGTTTAGCTTCGTTAATCATAGCGTTCAGAGAAACTATTTCAGCTTGCTCCTTACTGAATGCGGATTGTGAATTAAGTAACAGCTTCTTAGTATCATCATAGGTTGTAAGTAACGATAAGATATCGGTATAATCTTTTTCTTTTCTTGTCAGTTCTTCATTTTCAATACTGATAATTTTACTTTTTTCTTCATATTCCTTTTTGCTTTTTTCAGTTAAAAGGATGGCTTCAGGAAGTTTGATTTCAATCTCTGTTCTTTCTTCTTTTAATCTTCTTAGTTCTTCCTCAAGTTCTTTGACTTTTTTATCTAAAGGGATTATCTCTTTAGCTTTATTGGCTCGTTCAATAATTGAAGAAAGATTAATCATTTCCGGTTCTTTTTCCTGAAGGGCGGAATATTCAGATAGTGTTTTAAGATATTCAGCTTTCTGAGTGTTCGATGAACGTTTTGTGGTGTTTTCAATCAGAAGTGCATTCTTTTCATTGTCTTTACTGATGACTTCATTCTTTTGCTTAACTATTTCAGC
Organism: Bacilli bacterium; assembly: GCA_041670225.1. GTDB lineage: Bacteria > Bacillota_I > Bacilli_A > RFN20 > CAG-288 > Enterosoma. Next base: position 4,477 of record JBAXZU010000041.1, read on the forward strand.
ATTTTCTTCTTGAATGGTTTTATCAGCGATTGCTAGCAACTCTTCAATTCTGTCTCCGGCTTCTTTACTGTTTAAGATGTCCTGAAAGGAGGAATCATCACAAGTAAATGATTTAAGAAGGTTGATAATGCTTATGGTAGTAACTTTGATTTTCTCATTGGCTTTGGAATCTTCATCCTTGAGCTTCTCCGTGAATTCCTCTAAGTCAAATGTTTTCAGAATCTGTCGGAAAATCTTCTGACGGTCTTTTGTTTCCGTATTAATCATTTTCTTAAAGTCACCTTGGACAATCATCATTGTTTGCTCAAACTGACTCTTATCTAAGCCAATTATCTGTTCAATGGTTTCATTGGCCTGTTTGATATTGGTTATGGGCTTTAAACCATCTCCCGTCAGCTGAATAGTTGCTTTTGAAGTAACTAATTCAGTTTTGTTTTTCTTTTTTGATTTCAGCAACTGCTCAGGTTTTCGAATGATGCGGTATTCTTTGTCTCGGTAAGTGAAGGTAAAATCCACCCAGGTTTCGATTGTAGGATCAGCATAAGTGCTTCTGACGGTGTTGGCTTTTCTGGTGTTGCCGCTAGGTTGTCCATATAAGGCAAAGCAAATAGCATCAAAAATTGTTGTTTTTCCGCTTCCGGTAGGACCATCAATCAGGAAAACGGAATTATCAAACTGCTGGAAATCAATAGTTTCACTATTCCGGTAGGAACCATAGGCAGTTATAGTTAAAATTTTTGGTTTCATTTTATTTTTCCTCTTTATGCAGAAGCGAGTGAACAAGATTCTTCTGGAATTCTGTCATCTGTTCACCATTTTGCTTTTGATAGAAGATATCAAAAAGTTCTTCCTTGGTATAGGCCTGAACATTGATTACTTCTGATTCGCTATTTTCGGCTTTGATGGATTTTTCAAATTCCAGACCGGCAATAAGTGGATACTTAGCTCTTAATTTCGCCATAGGGTCATCAATATAGGAGTCGGTAAGAATACAGAAAATAAATGAATTCTTATTGAGATCCATGGCAAGAATCTCATCAAGACTGCCTTTTACTTTGATAACATCGTGGATGAAACTGATAGGTTTCTCCAAATAGCTGACAGTTTTGCCACTAACATCAACAATAGTGAATGATTTGACATAGTTAGCTTCATCACGATGATATTTATAAATAGAGCCAGCATATCTGGCATTCTTACTGACATTTTGGGGCTTATGAACATGTCCGAGACAGGCAAAATCAAAGTCTTGGAAAACACTGGCATTGATGGCCTCTACACCTCCGATAGCATAGCCTTGGTTTTCCGGAATATCTTCTGAACCCCCTAATGAAAGCTGTCCAGAACTCGGAATCACCATTTGATGAGAAAGAATGATATTGGTTTCAGAGGTGTTGATATTCATCTTTTCAATCACATAGGATATAGCTTCCTGATAGGTCTTTTTTCTTTCGTTGTCTTTTAAGTCAAAGAAGTCATTGACATCAATAGGACGGATGAATGGCAGCAAATAGAAATTGACATTATTGAAAACTATTGGTTTAAGACTGTCTTCCAGTCTTGTGACAATATGAATTCCTCTTCTTCGGAAGATTGAACTTCCAAAGTGGAGTTTATCTGCTGAATCATGATTTCCTGAGATGATAAAGACAGGTTTTCCGATTTCATCCAGCTGTGAGAGAAAATCATCAAATAAGGACGTAGCTTCTGAAGAAGGAGTCGTAGTATCATAAATATCACCACATAAAAGAAGAGAGTCTATCTCTTTCGATTTCATTAACTGAAGTGCCTGATTCAGAATGCTTTTTTGATCATCGAAGAGGGAAAATTCCTTTAATCTTTTTCCCAAATGAAGATCACTTATTTGAAGTAGTTTCATAGTATTCCTCCTAGCAAATATATGTTTCATTATAACATTAAAAGAGGTAACTAATTGGTATTTGTTAGGTAAATTAGGCCTCTCGATTTTTGGTTTTGTTTTAACACAATAAAAAAAGTATTATAATAACCTTAGTGTAGATGTATTATTTTGATCGCAAGGAGGATCGTATGAAGAAAAAAATATGTAAGATTAGTGCTTTAGCTGTTATTGCCAGTATTCTTTTATCAGGATGTTCAACCACTCCATCGGCTGCTGTTTCCACAGGCGGTTCAACTTCCGGAAGTGATACTTCTACTGTCGCTAATAAAGTCAATGTTTATTCCTATGCTGATTTTGGAACAGTTCAGCTGACTGTCAACAATGCTCTTTTGACCGGAGATGAAGTTGAGGTTGGCTCTACGGTTTTGGTTTCTGTTACTCCGGATAATGGTTATAAGCTTAATTCTTTGACTCTTAATGGTATTGATATTTCAACAACCAAGGCTTTTATAACCTCTGCCGGACAAACATATACTGTTTTTGCTTCATTCAAAGCAGATGATGAGTCAGATGCTGGCAATTATTTGATTGAATTTGAAGATAACACTCCTATTTTTGGTGTTGGAGTTGGCGAATCTGAAATATTAGAGACTACTGTCTATGGGCCAAGCAGCTCAATTGAATTTGTTAGTTCTGATACGAGAATCTGTATGGTAAATGCATCTACTGGCGAGGTGACTGGAATTAAGCCAGGCTTTGCTTCTGTCACCGCTTCCTTGAAAAATGATTCTGATCTGTTTATCACTAAACCGGTTTTTGTTGAACCTTCTTATATTTCTCAGATGATTGAAGACTATCAATCAGACATTGAAGATGGAGGTGCGGTTTTCGATGGAGATTTAATCTATAGAGATATCAGCCTTTTATCTACTGAAACTTCAGTCCGAAAGAATGAAAACACTGAACATTTGCTTTTTGGCGATTATGATATCAATTGTGATTTATCCGGAGTCTTAGGCCAGGCCCTTGCTTTTGCTTTTTCTGAAAATTCGGAATTCTCTTCATCAGCATTGTCCATTACTTTAACCCAAGGTTATCTTTACACTACCTCAAAAGATTCAGATGGTAATTACGGTTACTATAGTAAGACTAATCCGCTGGAAGTAGTAACTACTCTGTTTGGAGAATATTTGCCAAGATTAGGAACATTGCTTTATGAAATGGGTGAAATATCTGAAACGGATTTTTCTTCCGTTTATCCTATTATCAATACCATGATTGATTTTAATGAGGATCCTGCTGTTGGTATCCAACTGAGTACAATTGCCTTAAGCTCATCAGCAACCGTTCTTTCAGATCTGAGAGATTGGGCTTTGGAAAAATATCATGAAACAAATAATGCCGGTTACATGCTTATTGCTTTCTTCCTTCCGTCTGAAGAGACTACACTTACGGAAATGTCTTTGAAGTATGCATCTGATACAAAAAAATGTAGTTTTGTAATCAAAGCTAAGGGCGAAGATGACGAAGAAATCACTTTTGCTGATCTAAGTATTGCCGCCCAGGAAGACGCTGTTGTTTCTGAGGATATGTTTACTTCTCTTCTGTCTGATTTTGAAAGCATTGATTCTGAGATAAGTAACATTACTACTATTAATGACAAAATCTATAATCTTTCATATCTTCAGCAAAACTTTGATTCTCTCTATGATAGTATTGTCTTCTCTAATTCTAAAATGGAATATGAGTATATCAACTATAACACCTACTATTATCCGCTTATTGCTGATATTGAAAATAAGATGCTGTTAAATTCACAACAGGTATTTGGACCTTATGCCGTTTTGAAGTTTGATGATGGAAAGAATGACTTGAGAAATTCCGCTCTTGCAGTTAAAAATGATGTTATTCATCCATTAGCCTTTGTCTATGGTCAACCGGAATCAAAAGAGGAGGAGACTCAAGTTCTCACATATGACGGAAAGTATGCGGTTAGTGCTCAGAAAGTTGATTCTGAAACTTCACTTACCGAAGATGAAATCATCACTTATCTATCAATTGATGATTCTACTGGATCGATCACTATTCTCAAGGATGCTGTTGATGAAGGGATTGTCTTCACTGTAACTCCAACCGTTTCAGATGATTCTGGATTAGTTCCTGTTGATTTTGACTTCGTTGTTAACACTTTAGATTAATTTAACTGAAAAAGCTGATAGGGTTGAAAATTCATCCTATCAGCTTTTATTATGAAAAAATCTCTAACAATCTAGTTAGAGATTATTTTGCTTTACTTTTCTGACAGTCTGGACAGACCCCATATATTTCCGTGTTATGATCAGAAATGACAAATCCGGTTTCTTTTTCCAACTGTTCATTGACTTCATGATACGGACAATCCTGAAGGATGATTTTCTTATGGCATTTGACACAGACCACATAATGGACATCTTTGTTATTAGCTAAGGAAAAAACATTTTCCTTGTTTTGGTTAACTTCTTTTCTAGCCATTCCATTAGCACAGAAAGAATTCAGACACCGGTAAACAGTGGAAATGTCCGCAGAAGAATGTTTCATTGCTGAATGAATTTCTTCGACTGTCATTGGATAATGGCTGTTGCTGAGAATCAGAAGAATTTCTTCTCTGGCTTTTGTCTTTCTGACCTGTTTTCTTTCGGTGTTTTCAATCATGAGAATATTTTAACACGTTTTACTTGCAAATCAATTGCATTATGTGTATATTAGTTTTTGCAAATTATTTGCAATAAATGAAAGAAGATACATATGAAGAAAAAAACATCTATTTTATTAGGAATTCTTCCGTTGATGCTCGCTTCCTGCGGCATCGGAAATTCCAACAATGAAAAGCCTACTATTTATACTTCTTTTTATCCTATCTATGATTTTACCTGCCGAATTGTTAAGGATAAATTCAATGTTGTCAATATTACTCCGGCTGGTTCGGAACCTCATGATTATGATTTGTCTACTTCCGATGTTGTCGGAATGACTGAGGCTTCCTATATTTTTACCAACGGAATTGGTTTAGAAAGCTGGACTGATACTCTTCCTAATAATCTTTCGGAAAAGGTTTATGAAGTGACAGAAGGAATCGACATTCTTTCTATTAATGGCACCAAAGATCCGCATGTCTGGCTAAATCCTCTTAATGCTATAAAGGAAATGGAGAATATTAAAAACTATCTTTGTCAGAATGATAGTTCCAATGCTTCCTTTTATTTAGACAATTTTGAGAACGCTAAATACTTATTTACTTCGTTTGACAGCTCTTTTGAAAGTACAGTCAATTCTTTTACTAACAAGAATCTTGTGGTTTCTCATGCGGCTTTAGGCTATTTCTGTGACCGCTACTCTCTTAATCAGATTTATATTGATGGTCTTTCTCCTGATGATGAACCTAATGCCCAGGCAATATCTTCTATTATCAGTGCCGTTAAGGAATACAATGTCTCAACCATTTTCTATGAGGAATTGGTTAGTGATGCTATTGCAAAGACTATTGCTAGTGAAACTGGGGCGGAATGTGAATCCTTCAATCCTTTAGAAGGATTGAGTAAGGATGAGCTTCCTTATGAGGATTATGTTAGTGTAATGACTCAGAATGTCCGAAAGTTTGAAAAGGCTTGTAAATAATGATTGAATTAAAGAATGTTTCTTTCTCCTTTGAGGAAGACAAGATCCTTGATAATATTTCCTTAGTCATTCAGGATGAATCATATATCGGTTTGGTTGGTGAAAACGGAAGCGGAAAGACTACTCTTATCCGTATCATTTTAGGACTTCTTAAACCGGTTAAAGGAATGGTGACCAATAACTTCAGAAAAGTCAGCTATGTTTCACAGACCAGCGATAATCGGGAATATTCTCTTCCTTGTACTGTTTCGGAGGTTATCCTTTCTGGAACTATTGATTCAGGATTCTGGTTTATCGGGCGAAAAGAAAAACGGCAGAAATGTGATGAACTGATCAAGTTGTTCTCCTTAGAAAAAATCAAAAATCGTAACTTTTCTGAATTGAGCGGCGGTCAGAGACAAAAAGTAAAAATCGCCCGGGCTTTAGCCTCATCCCCAAATCTCCTTGTCCTAGATGAACCTTATACCGGAATTGATTCTGATAGTCATGAGATGATTGCAAATTTATTAAAAACCTATCATAAGAAAAATAAAATGGCAGTTCTTATAATCACCCATGATAAATGTGATTTACATGGATTAGACAATGTCTATTTAGCTAAATCAGGTCGCGTAGAAAAAATAAAGGAGGATATTGATCATGTTTCAATATAAATTCATGGTTATTGCCTTTATTGTTGCTATTCTCTTAGGAATCTCATTACCACTTCTTGGTACTACGGCTGTCTATAAACGCTTATCAATGTCAGGTGATGCTCTTGCCCATTCTTCTTTGGCTGGTGTAGCAATTGGCTTAGCTAGCGGATTAAATCCTCTTATTACTTCTATGATCAGCTGTGTTGTTGCTTTCTTGATAATCGAATTTATCCGAAGAAAATTTCAGAAATTTTCTGAAATATCTGTTGCTGTAGTTCTATCCTTTGCCTTAGGTCTGGCCGGTATCCTATCTAATGCTAGTAATGTCAGTAATTTTGATTCTTATCTTTTCGGTTCTATTTTGTTGGTTAATGATCTCGAACTCTATCTGGTTATCGCTTTTACAATTGTTACGGTGCTTTTCTTTTTCTTTTTGTACGATAAAATCTTCCTTTCCCTATATAGCGAAGATGAAGCTAAAGTTCAGGGACTTAAAGTCAATGTTCTGAATTTCTTTGAATCGCTTCTTTTATCTTTGGTAGTTGCAGTTTCAGCTAAGACCATAGGTTCTCTGGTGGTCTCTTCGATGATTGTTCTTCCGATAGCGGCGGCCTTAGTCTTAAAGCTATCTTATAAGAAGACTCTCTTCCTTTCTATTGCTCTGTCCCTGATATCGATGATTGGTGGTTTGGTTATTTCTTATTATGCTGGAACAAGATCGGGAGCCACTATTGTCATGGTTGCCACGGGTGAATTAGTTCTTCTGCTTCTATCTTCACCAATTGTCAGCCATTTTAAAAAGAAGAATTCTTCCCTTAAACTAAATGATTAGAAAAAGAGCTGCCTGAATCTCAGGCGGCTCTTTTATTTTCCTGTACAATCAGTGTTTTGACTAACGACTGAAGATATTCTTTTCGCTGAGAAGGATTCTGCAAGTCGAGATTGTTTTGGCTTAGAAGAATTCTTCTGCGGAGGAATGACATCTGGAGGCTATAAATCAGCCAGGAAGAAAGCTGAAAATCCTTAATTACTATATTGATTTTCTTGATCAGAGAAGTCGTGGCATCAGTTTCTTGAGGAAGCGTCAATTCATAATTGAGTGAGATAGTGACTAATTCGGGGTTGTCTAGATAGAATGTCATCATTTTCTCTAGCAAAGAAAAGACGAGGAATTCTGGTGACAGATTGCTGTTCTCCGGAATCGTAAGAGAATCAATTTCCGTCAAGAGAATCTCTCCGAGACAAATTTGAATCAATTCATCTTTCGAATTGAAATAATGATTCACCATTCCGACTGATAAAGAACTGAGACTGGCGATGTCTCGAATAGTGACTTTGGAAACATGGCCATCAGATTCACTGATAGCTTTTTTACAGGATTCGATGATTCTTCTTTTAGCAAGATCGCTTTTTGTAAATGACATTTTCCTAATTTTATATTATCTATGCTGTTAAATCAAATCATTTGAAAATTAATAAAAGATTTTTAGAAAAACTTTTATTCAAATATAAATCAGATGGTTCTGAATTTTGATTATCGAAGCAAACAATCAGGAAAATTTGACTTTTAAGGTGCTACCTAGTAAGATAGTGGTAATAAAAGACATTCAATATACCCAAAAAATAATTAGGAGGATTTTTTGTAACTGAAAAAAGGAGAAAAATTATGATTAGAAAGAAAGAAAATAAAACTGATTACTACCAGATGGGTGTAAATTACCTATTCGGACTAAATGGCTATAAAATTAATAAATCCAAAGCATATTCGTTATTTAATAAAGGTGTTAAGAATGAAGACTATGATTGTATGTATGGTCTTTATCTTATGTTCAAGAACGGACAATATGTTCAGTCGGATATGGAAGTTGCTTTGATGTGGCTTCATAAGGCTGGCGATGGTTCTGATCTTGCAAAGCAGGAATTATTCGATTTACAGGATTAGGTGTCTTTTATTAACAAATTATAGCTCTCTTGAAAAAGAGGGCTATTTTTTATTGTAGGTGTTTTTAACGGTCTTAATAAATAAACATATATATAATAATTATTAATATCAAATAAGAAATAATTAGTAATACTATTCTTAAAGAAAATAATAATAATATTTATAAAAAGAAAGTACCCTTTTGAAAAAATCTAAAAATACTGTCAAGAAATATTTTCTTGACAAATCAG
>JBAXZU010000042.1:0-12769 GCA_041670225.1 Bacilli bacterium
TTAATGATAATGGTCTCATCATATTTCGGTAGCCTTCTGATTTGAAAATGGCTGGAAATGATAATCCAAAGTAAGCCTTTATCAAAAGTCTTCTCTCTTCCGATACCTAATTTTATTATATGCGAAATAGAGATTTCCTGAAATAGTTTTAGCATGACGGAAGTCTTTAATCTCTGATTGCTATCGGAATCGCTGGCTTTGATGGTATATTTTTTCTGACAAATCATTTTCTGGTTTTTTTATCAATTACATCCATCAGATCATTTATTGTTGAGATTTTATTCCAGGTTCTATCCGGAATCTTGATTCTGAACTTAGCCTCAAGTTTACAGATGATCAAAATAAATCCCATGGAATCAATTGCGGTTTCCGTATTTATGACAGTCTCTGGGGTTAGAGTTGTACTATCAATATCCGGGTAACATTCTTTGACACAATCGACAACAGCTTGAAATATTTCCTGCTTTTCCATTGTTTTAATCCTCCTTTAATAAGTATCTTCTGATTTTTCCTATTCGGGTTCTGATTAGCGGTGTTCTTTTAATTACAATGTTCGTTATTTGCTGACTGAAAGGAAGAGTTTTATTAAAAAGTGCGACTTCTTCGAATATTTTGTTAAGAAGTGTTTTATTATCTGAATAAGCAAACAGTGTTGCTTTTCCTTGATATAAACCTAATGCATAATCGTTGATAGAAAGATACTTTGATAAAAGTGTTTCATATTCAACGCAATTTATTTTGGTTCCGTTAGCTAAGACTAGGGTATCATTTTTTCTTCCGGTTACGAATAGTCTGCCCTCAGAATCAAGATAACCCATGTCTCCAGTATGAAGATAGCCATCAATTATTGCTTTTTTGGTTGCTTCGCTGTTCTTATAATAACCTTTCATTAAGGTTGAAGAATTAATTAGAATCTCACCATCCTGGATTTTAACTGTAACATCAGGACAAAGAGACAAAGCATAGGGATTTTCTCCGTTGACTGAAATAGCAACGCCAGATGAAGTCTCAGTCAGACCATAACCGAAACTAAGACTGATTCCGGAGGCTTTGATCAATCCGATGGTGGCCTGATCTATTGGCCCAGCACCAACCAGGATTGTCTTTAGTTCGGGATTGAAAGCCTTGCTGGCTGCTAGGTATTTAGCCAATGACGGAACCAAAGGAAATATTGTTGGCTTAAAAGTGGCGATATCGGATATCAGTGTTCTTATTCCACTACCTAAAGCAATTGTTGCTCCATAAGCTAAAGGCCATAAAAGAGTACAGACAAATCCAAAAACATGAGCTAAGGGAATTTCAGAAAGGATAACATCGCCCTCATTACAGCTAAGCATGCATTGACCATTCCAGGCACTTGCCATTAATGACTCAGAGGTTAGGACTACAGGTTTTGATTGATTGGAGGTTCCGGAAGTAAAGAAAAGTATTTCACCTTCTTCGCTGGTAGATGAATCGGTATATGGTGAAAGAGATAATTTGAAATCTTTTTCTTCAGCATCAGAATAGAAATCATCAGGAAAAATAATATCTTCCATATCGGTAATTTTCAGTAATGAACTGACATTATCGACTGAAAGAGATGAATCTATTAAACAGGTTTTCTTTCCGGAAATGATTAGAGCAAAGAAATTAATTATTGTCTCAAGTGTTGATAAAGTTATCAGACCGGCACTTGAAAATCTTTGCTTTTTGAAATATTCAGCTTTTTCTGAAATTAATGAAAAAAGGGAACCAAAAGTTACTTTTTTTATAAAACCATTTTCACTATATATAAAACAGGCTGCTGTTTTAGAATTAGTGGCTTTATAACGCAACATTTGAAAAAAACCAGTATATTTCTTTTTGCTTTCCATACTATTATTATACTCCCTTTTTGCTGAATGGTAATAAAAAACATTAAATATGTTGAAAATTGCAAAAAAAGGACTACAATAACAATGTAAGCACTTCCAAATCAAGTGCAAAAGGAGCTAGTTATGAGCAATCTGAAAAAACGAATTTGTATTGTAGGCGGTGGTCCTGCTGGACTTTCTGCTGCCATGTATCTGGAGAAAAAAGGATACAAGAATTATGTAATTTATGAAAAAGATGGTGAAGTAGGAGGAAAGTGTCATTCACCAATGCATAATGGCAAGCGATATGAAACTGGAGCAATCATGGGCGTTCCTTCTTACTATGCTGTTCACGATATTGAAGAGTTTGCCGGAGTGACTCATGATGGTCCTCAGCTTAACCGTAATTATAAGACTTTAGACGGAAAGACCTATGATCCGTTTAATGCTAAGAAATTCTGGAGAATTCCTCATCTTCTGAAGATGAAAAAACAGGTCAAGATTCTTGGTGAATTATTGGAAACCAAATACAAAGGCTATGATATCAATGGTCATAGAGGTGTTTCAAAGGGCGAATACAGCGGTTATGACTGCACCCCTGAAAGAAAGCCTGTTTCTGGTGTTAATCCGAATTTGAAAGATCTTTGTCTTCCTTTCTCCGAATTCTGCAAGCTTAACCATGTGGAATTGACTCAGGATATTTGGATTGGACCTTTCACCGCTTTTGGCTATGGCTATTTTGATGAAATCCCAGCTGCTTATGTTCTTAAATATCTCGATTTCCAGACTTGTATGAACTTTGTTAAATGTAACCTTTGGACTTGGAAGAATGGAACTCAGTCTATCTATGAAGCTTTGAATGGCAAGCTTCTCAATCACGCGATTTTAAATTCCAACATTACCAAGGTTGTCCGTAAAGACGGCAAAGTCACTGTCACTGTGAATGGTGCTGAAGAAGTATTTGATAAGATTATTGTTACCGCACCTTTGCAATATATGGAAAACTATTTTGATGTCACCAAAGATGAAAAAGAATTATTCTCAAAGATTGATTTTGAAAGATATGATGTCTTGGGAACTCTTCCCCAGGAAGGAAAATATCCACCAATTTCCTTCTATATCTTTGATAATATGGATAAGAAGCAGTTAGGTCATTTGATGGTTTATTATTGCCGTTGGAGAGGTGAAACTGATCAGGTTATCACTACCTATGCCTTAAGAAAACATAAGGATACTGCTGAAATCCCTTATGAAGATTGCAAAAAGACAGTTCTTGATGATTTAAAGATCTGCGGAGCTGATGCTGATAAGGTTGTCTTTGAGAAATCATGGTATTATTTCCCACATGTTTTCAGCAAGGATTATGCTGATGGCTGGTATGAGAAAGTTGAAGGAATGCAGGGAACTAAGAATACTTATTATGCTGGGGAAATCATGTCATTCGGTGATATGGATGAAACCTGCGAATACTCTCGAGAATTAGTCGAACGTTTCTTCTAATTAAACAAAGCTGAGTAAAAATGAGAGTTGCTGCTTTGCGGTAACTCTCATTATTTTTTTAAAAGAGGTAAATTATGGATTTCTATAAAGACCATTATGATGCGGTTGTAATCGGAGGTGCCCTTTCCGGAATGGCCTGTGCTTTGACATTGGCAAAAAAAGGCAAATCAGTTCTGATTTTGGAACGACACAATCTCCCGGGCGGAATTGCTACTTCCTTTGTCAGAGGTGGTGTTGAGATGGAAGCGACTTTGCATGAGATGATGTCAATCGGACCAGAAGATCAGCCATTGAAGATCAGAACTTTCTTTAATGATTTTGGTATCAAAATAAATTGGCTAAGAGTTCCTGAAGCCTATCGCATATCAGTTCCTAAGGAAAACATTGATATAACATTACATGCCGGACTAGAAAAGATGGCTAAAGAAATTGATGCCAAATATCCCGGAACATATTCTGAAGTCTTACGATTGATGAAATTGTGTGATACGGTTTATAATTCCGTTAATGTTCTTTCGGTTCATCCCATGAGCAAACCAATGATGCTTCTTAAGCACAATGAGTTTGTTAAGACCTGTGGTTACTCAGCTAAGGAAGTTATGGATACTTTCAATCTTCCTCAGGAGGTTAAAGACATCCTTTCCGCTTACTGGATTTATGTAGGTAACCCACTTAGCTCACTTCCATTTACAATTTATGCGGTTCTGATGGCTGATTATTTCGGAGGTGGATCTTATGTCTGCAGTGAATTCTCTCATGAAATGTCAGTTAAGATGGCTGAAAAATGTTTGGAGATGGGAGTTCAGATTGAATATCTTCAGACGGTTGAGAAAATACTGGTTAAGAATGGCAAAGTGATTGGAGTGAGAACCAAACGTGGAGATGTCATCAACACTGAGTATGTTTCCTGTTCTGCTTATCCTAATACCTGCTACTCCCGAATGATTGAACCTAAAAGTGAAGTTCCTGAAGCAGCCTACCGCTCCGTGAATGCCCGCAAGATTAGTGTCACCTGTTTCTCGGTTGTCTTATTGCTGGATAAATCTCCGGAAGAACTGAACATTCATGATTATTCAGTTTTCTCCAGTGAAACAGATATGAATCTTGATAAAATGTGGGAAAGTATGAAGACTCAGGGCCCATATGATTATCTGACAACTATTTGTCTCAATTATGCTAACCCTGACTGTACTCCCAAAGGAATGACTTCCCTCTCGATAACGACTCTTCCGCTTCCGGAAGGATTCCTCAATGTCAAAGCTGATGATTATTTCAGTATGAAACGCAGAATAGCTAAAGGCATGATAGATACTATCAGCAAGCAGCTAGGCGTCAATCTTCTTGACCATGTCTTGGAGGTTGAAATTGAATCTCCGATGACTATCTCTCATTATGCCGGTGCCTATCAAGGCGGAATCTATGGTTATCAGCATAATATGGATGACCATATTGTTGCTAGGCTTCAGATGAGTGAAGAGGAAAACTATATTCATGGGTTAGCTTTTTCGGGAGCCCATGCTATTTCCGGAAATGGTATGTCACCAGTCATTACTAATGGCCGTAAAGCGGCCAAAACTTTGCTGGAAATGATGAGTGAGGATGGTAAATAAAATGAAAATCAAAGGCTTTTTACAAGATGTCGGTGGTGCCGGAAGAGTAACTAAAAAAAGAGAGGAGCTATTCTCTCAGGCCGACAAAACCGATAAGGCAAATGATCCGATATCCGCGGTAGCTAAAGAACTTCATCCTGATCCGATGATGCTGACTATTACTGAAATAACTGTGGTTTCACCTACGGCCAAAAAATACCGATTGATTGCTAAGGATGGTGTCTTGCCTCCTTTCCAGGCTGGTCAGTATGTTTCCTTAGAAATGAAAATCGGAGATACACTGACAACCAGACCCTATTCCATCTGTTCTGCTCCTTTTGAGGCTAGAAATGGTAAGGATTCTTTTATTGAAATCACGGTCAGAAAAGGACGTGAGTGCAACTTTGTAGCAAACTATTTCTATAATGAAGCCAAGGTCGGCTCTGAATTTAGGGCTAGTCTTCCTTTCGGACATTTCTATTATGAGGAATTAAGGGATGCTAAGAATATTGTTGCCTTAGCCGGAGGCTCAGGAATTACTCCGTTTTATTCCATGGCTAAAGAAATCGAACACGGAACTTTGGATGTCAACCTGACTATTCTCTATGGTTCAGTTTCAACTAAGGATATCATTCTTAATAAGGAACTTAGTGCCATTAAATCTGAAAAAGTCAGATTTATTAATGTCATCTCCGGAGAAGATGATTATCAAGGTGAGAAAGGTTTCATCACTGCTGATCTAATTAAAAAATACTCTCAAGGGGATACTTCCTATTTTGTCTGTGGTCCTTTAGCAATGTATAACTTTGTAGCTAGTGAACTTAAGAAGCTGAAGATTCCCCAGAGAAGAATCAGAATGGAAATCTTTGGTGCTCCCAGTGATATCAGTAAAGCTAAGGGATATCCTCAAGGCCTGGAAGACAAAGTCTTTTCTTTGACTGTCATCAGAGGAATTCATCAGGATGTCATTCCGGCTTTAGCAAAGGAAAACCTTGCTGATGCTATTGAAAGAGCTGGAATCAAGATTCCGACTAACTGCCGTTCAGGTGCCTGCGGATTTTGCCGCTGCAAGCTGGAAAAAGGTGAAGTTTTTGTTCCTCAGGTCGGAAACGGACGTCGTAAAGCCGATGAGGAAGCTAACTATATTCATGCCTGCTCTACTTATCCTTTAAGTGACTGCACCGTGAAGATACCGATTCTTTAAGTAAGATAATTCCTACCAACAAAAAAAGACTGACATGGGCTTTATTAAGCCTTAGCCAGTCTTTTTTGATTGTTCTTAATTACTTATTGTAGGTGTAGAAACCTTTTCCGCAGGACATGCCAAGTTCGCCCTTAGCAATCTTATCCTGAAGCATCTTAGCCATACCCTTGAAATTGTATGGAGCTAAGAAAGAAGGAATCTTAACGTACATCTTAACGATGTTGTAGGCAGTGGTTAAGCCGACAGTGTCAAGAATCTTGAACGGTCCCTTAGGAGCACCGGTTCCCAGAGTCCAGGCCTTATCAATGCTTTCGGGATCAGAGATTCCGTTGACATAAAGATCCATACCGGAGAAAAGAAGCGGAACGAGCATGGAGTTGAGAAGATAACCTGATTTTTCTTTGCGGACAGGAAGCGGAATCATTCTGATGGCTTCAGCAAACTTGCTGACTTCATCAAAATACTTCATATCAGTAAGCTTCTGGGCCATGATTTCAGCAGTGTTGTTCTTCCAGATGGAATTAGCAAAATGGAGTGAGAGATACTTGTTAGGTCTGCCAGTGAATTTAGCAAACTTGGAAGGGAGAAGAGTGGAAGAGTTGGTGACAATGATGGTCTTCTCAGGAAGAAGAGGGGCCATTCTCTTATAGAAATTGGTCTTTTCTTCTGGATTTTCGGCCATTGATTCGATGATTAAATCGGCATCCTTAACAGCTTCGCCAAGATCAAGAACAAGCTTGATGTTATCAAAAGCGGCATCAACTTTCTTTAAGCATTCTTCTTTATTGAAAGTATCATATTCGGCAAGTCCACGGCACCAAGTGCTGGGGGTCTTTCCTTCAGGAGTTGCCATTAATTCAATGGCTTCTTTGTAAACTTTCTTAAGGTTTTCAATCTTTGGCTGAGTACGGCCGATACTTCCCTCACTTCTTAACCAAATAGTGACATTGAATCCACAATAAGCGGACTGGAAGGCAATCTGACTTCCTAAAACACCACCACCGGCAACGACAACATTTTTAATATCCATGGTTTATACCTCTTCTAATAGATTAGCATAAATATTTTTTTAATTGACTAAAGCGGGAATAACGCTAAACACAATTAAGAAATTTGTTCAACATTAGCTTTGCCTTTTTGACACTTGATTTTGGTTTAGGCTGAATTATGGTATAATTTTGTTTATGGCTTTAGATAACTTAACTATTGAGATAATCACCAGACATTTACGAGAGCAGCTGGTCGGCTCTTCTTTTGGTAAACCCTTAGCTCTGACTGAGTTTGATTATGGGTTCCCTTATAGTGAAGTTATGGAAGACGGATCTATCAAACACGGAACTTTTATTTTTTCTATGAATCCAACTGGACCTTTTTTCACCTATTCTTATGATAGATACACCAAAATTGATGATACTTCACCCTTTTTCAATTCTCTAAAGAAAATGTCTATGTCGACAATAACTTCAGTAAAAAAACTAAAAGGCGAAAGAATAATCACTATATCTATGAGTGCCAATTCCAATGACTTAAGTGAAATCAATACCGGATATGATTTTGTTATTGAACTTTTTCCTAACCGTCCTAACTGCTACATTATTGCCTATCCTTATGGCAGAATAGTTTCTCTGTACCGGGAAAGAACCAATATTGAAAAAGGTTTATTTGTTGCCAGAAACACGATTTATTCTTATCCGAACGAACGTGAAGTTCTTCCGGAAACCTTAACCGATATTGAAGAAGCCAGGCATTATCTTAATAACTCTCTTTATCGTCATCTGAAAACATATATTGATGAAGGAAAAAGCAGTCTTAATGAGGCTTTAGCTAATCTTCATGAATCTGATAGTCTTTTCTTTGATGGAAAAGAAATTCTTCCTTTTGATTTTGGAATTCCGGAGATTAAGAAAATTAAGCCTGAGGGAATCTATTCTTCTTTGGTTGCTGATCAGAAAGCTTTGGCTAAACAAAACAAAGAGAGAGCTTTGATTGCCTTGATTGAAAAAGCTATCAAAGTCAGTGAGAAAAAGAATAATAATCTGAAAGAAGATCTTCAGCAGGCTAGGGTGAATATGGTCTATCTGGAATACGGACAGACTATCTATTTATATCAAGGCGAGATTACTAAAGGTGACAAACTTCTTGAAAAAGATGGTTATTCTATTCCTTTGAATCCGTTTTTGGATGGACCTAATAATGCTAACCGTTATTTTAAGAGGTATTCTAAAGCAAAATCAGCTATTACTATTCTTCAGGAACTGATTATTAAGAGCGCTGATGAGACGGAATACCTAAAAAAGAAGCTGACTGAAGCTCAGGACGGAACTCCTAGAGATATTCAGGAACTGAAAAGCGAACTTCTTGAGCAAGGATATATTAAGGAAAAGAGCGTTAAAGGCCATATTAATAAAGTCAACAAGCGTAAAACTTATGAACCGCATTATCTGATTCTTCCAACTGGCAAGATCGGTTTTGGCATGAACGGACTTCAGAATGAAGAGCTGACTTTTAAGATTGCTCTTAAAGATAGTCTGTTTCTTCATGTTAAGGATTATCCTGGAAGCCATGTAGTAATTTTAGATGGCTCTGATGATGATGAGACTCTTCTTACAGCCTGTGAATTAGCTCTTTATCTTTCACATCTTTCTGATGGTGAGATTATGGTCACCGAAAAAAGAAACGTCAAAAAGAACCCAGAAAAGATCGGATTAGTCTCTATTCTCCGTTATGAAACTATAATGATAAAGAATATCAGGCAAGAATCCCTTAGTCTTTTCCGAAAAACTCTTAAAGGATAACAAAAAAATAAAAAAGACCTGAGAATTTATTGACTTTAGACCTGTAATTAGCTATATTAAATAACGCGTTTACAAAACGCCCTCATAGTTAAGTGGTATAACGGATCCTTGGTAAGGATCAATTGTCAGTTCGATTCTGGCTGAGGGCACCACCTTAAATTCAAATAATAGTCTAATAGCTGATGATAAATAATTGTGTGCTACATGGAGGATTGAGTGATGGCTGAATCTAAGAAAACTGATGTCGTCAACAAGAAAGCCAAGGCACATGTTGCTGCCGGCTGGGAATGGTTTAAAGAAGCTGCATGGCTTCAGGTTCTTTTAATTGTCGGCGTTGTCGTTGGTATTGTTATTTCTATTCCTTATATCGTTTCTGCAATCAGAAGCGCTATTGACGGAGATAATTCCGGTTTCTATACTGCTCATAATATCAATTATGACCGTTTCGAGAAATATCTTGATGGAAGCAATAAAGAGTGCAATGGCCTTGTTGGCGATAACAATAAGGATGAAGAAACCTATTCTTCTACTAAAGAAGGCTTCGTCATCATGTTCTACAAGGATAACTGCGATAATTGCAATTCCATGCAGAAGTATGTTGAAGACGCTTATGATCAGATGAATTCCACTTCCGCTATTAACGGAAAGCTTAAGTTCTATACCATCAATGTTGGCTGGAGACCGGGTGATGAAGATGATTCCTCCACTTATGAAGGAAAAGATCCTAATCTCGATTATCAGAACACTAACATCACTTTACAGCAGCAGATGGATTTATCCGAATCAATCAAGAATGTTTATCTCAATCAGGAAAATGAGAATTATATCAATTCTTCTGTTACTGATACTACCCTTGAGACTCCTCTGAATGTCATTAACAATGGCGGAACCCTTCCTACTCCAATGTTCCTTACCTATACCAAGGAAAAGACCGAAACCAGTTATGATATCGCTAAGCCTAGCAAAGTCGTCTTTGGACCTGAAGGCAGCTTATCTGCTACTTCTTCCACTGATATGCTCAAGCAGCTCTACGATTTATACAACATCAAAATCTATTACAAAACTAAGTAAAATTAAGCTACCTTCGGGTAGCTTTTTTTGTTACTGGAATCATTAAAAAAGCTGATAATCATTTAAGAATATCAGCTTTTTTCTTATTGGTTCTGTGAAAGGAAAGATTAGTTATTGTTTTTCTTTTTCTCCATGGCCTTAATAACACTGGGAGGAACTAAGCCGGAGATATCTTCGCCCTGAAAGAAAATTTCTTTGATGTTGGAAGAAGAAACAAAGGCTTGGTCACGGTGTGACATCAGATAGACCATTTCAATATCAGGAGCCAAGTATTCGTTGACTTCATGTAATTGGTACTCAGCTACATAGTCTGTAACGGCTCTAAGACCTCGGATTAGGGCTTTAGCGTGGAGTTCGTGAGCTTTCTTGACAACTAAGCCATCGGTAGCTAAAACCTCAATGTTGGGGTATTGGCTGACGGCTTCCTTAATCATATCAACTCTTTCCTGAGCGGTGAAAAGGTAACTGGTCTTTTTAGCATTATAGGCGACAAGAATGATGACCTTATCAAAAATATTCAGAGCTCTAAGGACAACATCAAGGTGTCCGTTAGTGAAGGGATCAAATGATCCTGGATAACACGCTATTTTCATAAAGTCTCCTTTCGGTAGATGGCCACATGTTTTTGGCCATATCGGTATTCCTTCATGGTTAAGCCTTCGATTTCCTTATTCGGATAATCCTGTTCAGAGACAATGACGGCCTCAGGATTGATCATTTCCTTTTTGAGCATGAAATCAATGATGTCGTGGTTGATTTCAAAGCGGTATGGGGGATCAAGGATGATCAGATCAAACTTCAGATCGGTGTTTCTTTTCAGAAAAAGACGGTAATCAAGGCAAGAGAGAATCACTTCCTCTTTGTCGGCGGTTAAAGCCGTAGCGTTTTCTCGCATGATGACATAGGTCGGACGGTTTTTATCATTCAGGTAAACCTGCTTAGCACCTCGTGATAAGGCCTCAAGACCCATAGCTCCGCTTCCCGCAAAGAGATCAAGAGTGACGCTGCCTAGGCTTTTGTCTTTGATAGCCGAAAAGATGGCCTGCCTGACTTTATCCATGGTTGGACGAGTGTATTTGCTGTCCGGAACTTTAAGAAAACGTCCTTTATAGTTGCCAGCAATTATTCTAATCATCGTTTATTTCCTTCAGTATTCCGGAATTAATGTAGGAAAGAATCTCTCTGATATCGGAATAGTTTTTCAGGTATTGGCTGACAGTCGGATTGGATATGAGAATATCGTTGAGCTTTTTAGCCTCAACCTCATACTGATGTCTGAGTTCCTCATCATCAGTTTTGTTAGCTTTGATGTACAGATCATTTCTTTCCTGAGAGAGAGCATTAAGCTCCTGATCAGCTGAAATGCAGTCTGAAAGACGGATTGTTTCCTTATATAAGGATGATTTTCTGACATTGTCAATGAACTGAAGTTCTTTTTCTGTGAAATTATTGTTATTCATAATAAATATTATAATCTAATTTCGTTGATTTTTCTCCTAGCATGTTAAAATATATTCATATGAAATTATTTAATATATTTACTGACAAAGATTCAGTCCTTCATCAGAAGGCAAAAGGGGTCTCTCTTCCTCTGACAAAAGAAAAAAGAGAAGTGATTCTTGACATGGTTGAATACCTGAAAGTTTCTCAGGATGATGAATTGGCTGAGAAATACCATATCCGTTCCGGTGTCGGCATTGCCGCACCTCAGATTGGCATATCGGAGAGATTTTTTGCTATTTATTTTGATGACGGTGACAAGCATTATGAATATGGATTGGTTAATCCAGTAATTCTTTCCAGCTCAATTAAAAAGGCCTATCTTAAATCAGGCGAAGGATGTCTGTCTGTGCCTGAGAATGTTGAAGGCTATGTCTACCGCTATTTCCGTATCACTATTAAAGCTTACGATGCTGTTTCTCAGTCCGAAGTGACTTTGAGACTATCAGGATATCCTGCTATTGTCTTCCAGCATGAATATGATCATCTTGATGGTGTTCTCTATTATGACCGAATTAATAAGGAAAAACCCTTTATTGAAGATGAAAATGCTGTTGGCATTGAATAATTCTGATTTTTAAGCGTTTTCTTTTTCTTATTCTTGAAGAATGACTAGCTTTCAACTACAATATATATGAAATAAGAGAACATAAATATTTTGTATTTATTGAAAGCAGCTTTTGCTGTCTTACATTATTCATGTTTTCAATAGGAGTCTAATTATATGATAAGAAGTAAAAACACACTGACTTCTCCTGTGCAAATTTATGCATTAGGTGGTCTTGGTGAGGTGGGAAAAAACATTTACTGCATTGAAAATGACAATTCCATACTCATTGTTGATTGCGGAGTAATGTTTCCTGAAGATGATATGCCCGGAGTTGACTATGTCATTCCGGATTTTACCCATTTAAAAGAAAATCAGGAAAAGATTAAAGGCTTAGTCATCACCCATGGACATGAAGACCATATCGGAGGAATTCCTTTCCTGCTTAAACAGATGGATATTCCGGTTATTTATGCTCCTAAAATTGCTTGTGCCTTAATCCGACATAAACTTGAGGATAATCGTATTACTACACGAACTAAGATTGTTGAATTTGATGAAAAGGATGTTTTGAAACTTGGCGACTATGTCGTTCAGTTCTTCCATGTCACTCATTCTATTCCGGATTCCTTCGGTTTGTATATCACCACTCCTCAGGGAACTATTCTTGAGTCAGGTGACTTTAAGATTGACCTTACTCCAGTTGATGCTGAATTCAATCTTTCTAA